>NZ_JBHXNP010000022.1:95833-97886 GCF_042719495.1 Streptomyces sp. NPDC058525 | reverse complement strand
CTCCCCGGGGGCGCGGGGGGGGGGGCGGCGCGGTCGGGGCCCCACCCCGGCTGGCCGCGGCGCCCCCGGGGGGCCCCCGCGGCGGCGCGGGCGGCCCTGTCCCGGGCCGCCGACGACCTGCACGTGGCCGGCGCCTCGCACTACGAGGCCCGGGCCTTGGAGGACTTGGCGGACCTGCTGGACGATCCAGCGGAGATCAGGAGCTGCCTGCGCCGAGCACTGGCGGTCTACGAAGAGGGCGGCAGCCCCCGCGCGGCGGCGGTCCTGGCCCGGCTCGCCGCAGGCTGACCTGTGGCCGAGGGCAGCGTGCGGAGCAGCAGCCGCTGCCTCCGCTTGCCGTGGACCACGACCACGGCTGCGGCGTCGAGGGGGGCACCGACCCGCAGGCACGCGTAGACCGCTGCCGCGGCGGTGCCGGGGTCGGTACCAGGCCCCTCGGCAGCACCGACGTGGAGCAGCCGGCCGTCGCGCATCCCGACGGTGCAGCCGTCGACGGAGGGCAGCGCCGCGATCCGGGCACCGGGGAAGTCGTCCAGGAGGGCCCCGACGCGCTGGCGCCCCGCCTCCGGGGCGAGGACCTCCGAGGACGAGCAGATGACCGTGGCGCTTTCGGTGAGGCGGGTGTCCGGCTCGTCGATGTTGCAGGCCAGATGCCAGAAGGCGGTGTCGGTCTCGGCTGCTCCTCCCACCAGTGCCGCGGGGAAGCGGCGGACGTCCACCAGGAGTTCGCCTCCGGCGTCCCTGACGACGGAGGTGTGCACCATCAGCGACCGGGCCCGTCCTGTATCCGGGGCCGGGATCGGGAAGGCGCGCGGACCGCGGCCGGGGTGGTGCGGCTGGATGAGCTGCTTCGGCTGAGGGAGTCCGAGGAGGTCGTAGACCAGCTCACGGAGCCTAGGCAGGGCCTGGCCGGGCTCCGCGAAGGCCGCCGCGGTCACTGCGGCGTACCGGTCCGGTCGGTGGTCCGCCACCGCCGCCGCCAGCTGCGTCCGCAGCGGCCGGTCCGCCTCCAGCCGTCCCGCTGCCGTGCGCAGCGCGCTCCCGGCAGTCCCGGGAACGGCCTCCGACCCGAAGGCGCCGAGGAGTACGGGGCGTCCGAGTGCTGCCCCGTACAGGGTCACGGACCCGTGGTCCCCGATCACCACGTCCGAGGCCACCAGGGCTTGCTGCCAGCCGTCCGTGGGGTCGACTGCGATCAGCCCGGCCTCCAGGGCGCTCTGCTGCACGACCCGGACCTGCCAGGCTCCGTGCCCCGACCAGACGTTCGGGTGCAGTACCAGCGCCACCCGGAACTCGTCCGTCGGCAGCTGGGACAGCAGGTCCGCAGGAAGCGCCGGCCAGGACCCGGCCAGCGACTCCTCGCCCCAGGTCGACGTCACCAGGACCAGCTGCTGGCCCGGCAGCACGCCCAGGGCGGAGCGGTAGCGCTCCCGCCACCGGACGCTCGCCCGGATCCGGTCGAGACAGGGGTCGCCGACCAGCACCGTGCTGCCGTTCGTGGCGGGATGGGCGGCGGCCAGCTGGCATTCCTGGTCGGGGTGGGAGACGGCGAGCCGGGCCCGCCCGGCCGCCAGCAGGTCGTCGTGGACCAGCCCAGAGAGTCGGGTGCCTGGTCCGGCGGAGTCGGGGACCTGCTTGTGAAAGCCGACCCCGTGCGGAAGCACCAGGACCGGGTAGTCGCCGGGCGGCACCTTGATGTTCTCGGAGGCGGAGACGAGCAGGTCGGGCTCGATCTCGGCGAGCTGGGGCCACGGGAGCGTACGGCAACCCAGGGAACGGAGCAGGTCGAGCACGCCGTCGTTGAAGGCGGAGGTGGGGTCGTATGCGAAGACCACGGCGATCCGCGGGTCGTCGTGGACGATCTCGGGCACCACGTCCAGCACACGCACCAGCGACGTCACCGTCCGCGCCGCGACCACGACCGTACGTTCGCCGCCGAAGGTCCGCCAGCGTGCGGCGTCGGGCCCCACGGGGACGAGAATGCGCTCGTCGGACTCCATCGCGTACCTCCGCCCAAGGGCAGGATCGCATACAACCAGGTCAGACGGCCTCC
>NZ_JBHXNP010000022.1:0-95733 GCF_042719495.1 Streptomyces sp. NPDC058525 | reverse complement strand
CGGCTCCCGGCTCCCGGCTCCCGGCTCCCGGCTCCCGGCTCCCGGCTCCCGGCTCCCGGCTCCCGGCTCCCGGCTCCCGGCTCCCGGCTCCCGGCTCCCGGCAGCCAGCCTCTAGCACGCCCATGGCTGATCGGCAACCGTTTCACCACCTTCTCCCCGCGACAGGCTACTTGTCCTGCGGGTACTCGCACAGCGGAAGCCGTTAGTCGTCCGGTGCCTTGTCGGGTTCCTGAACTCTTTTCGATTGCCGGTGCCGAATTCTCCCCGCACCCTGATCTCTCGAATTCGGCGATTGGGTGTGTGGGGGTGCGGGCATGACGGAGGCGTTCAACGTCCTCGAGGTGGCTACCAGCGGCGCGGGTGTGCCGGCGGCAGAGATGGCGAGGTCGAGCTGGCAGGGCGTACGAGACACGTTGGTGGCGTTCTTCCGGGGAGGCAACGAGGCGACTGCCGCGCACGAGCTCCGCGTGGTGAATCTCCAGCAGGCGCGCTTGCTGGAGGCCCCGGAAGCTGAGCGTGAGGCCGTGCGCGAGCTGGTCTGCAAGGAGCTGTTCGACCAGTTGAAGGGATTCCTCCAGAAGTACCCCCACACGGCGGTGGACCTCATGGCGCTGGTGCGAGAGCGGGAGCGGGCCAATGGGGAGGGAGTCGCAGGGCCGCGCATGGTCGCGCAGAACAACACGCACAGCCAGGTCATCATGAGCAATTCCATCCTCGGCGGCACCTTCAACTACCGGCCGGAGGTCGACGGTCCGGTTCTCCAGGGCCAAGGGTGAGGAGCCTGCCCGTCTCGTCAACCGATCCGACGAAGCGGCTCGTGCAGTCCGCATCGCCCTGCGGCACGAGGCGGCGGACTTCCTCCGCCAAGTGGCCGCGACCGACATCCACGCCGTGCAAGACCTCCTCGAGCGGGAGATGGCGCGACCCCACACGCTGGTCGACTCCGAGATCCGGTACGACGCCCGCGTGGAGGTGGCGTTGCTGCCAGGGGACCAAGCCGCAGTGGAAGCGCTGCCGGCCGCCCAGCGTGAGCTGTCCATCGCGACGGCCATAGCCGGCGCAGAAGCAGATGCTGTACGGGCTCCTGAGCTCCGGAATGCAGAAGGCGGGGTGCCCCGCGTATGCAGCCCGGGTGGAGGAGATCGCCGAGGCCGCCAGAGCAACACACGCGCCGTCTGGCGGTGCCTGATGGTCAGCAGAAGCCACCCTCGTCAGGCGTGGTGGTGATGGTGACGACCACGTTCTGGCGCTGGACACTCTCGCCACGGACCGGCTTCCTCGCGTGGCGGCTCTCCAGGGCAAGCGGTGACACCATCTCCTTCGACGTCGCCTGGAGGGAGGTCCGCGTCCGTCGGTACCCGGATGAACTTCCCTACCGAGAGGCGGATCATTTCCCTCCTCGTCATCCGCCCGACGCCTGCCGGGCTCCGGCTCGTGGGCGATGGCGGCATCCTCCAGCACCTCGGCGTCCGTGATGATCTGGTGCTGCTGGTCGCCGCCCGCGCCCAAAGTCGGTGTGAACTGCCGCACGATCTGGGCGAACTCCGCAAGCTTGGAGGCGTCCAGGCCGAGGTTGTTGTTCTGGACGACGTTCTCCTAGCAGCCGGCGACAAAGCCTTGCGAGTGAGTGATGTTGTAGGTGTCGCCGCCGTTCGGCCGACGGTTCAGATGGTCGTTCACGCTTCCTCCGCCCAGTACGCAGCGCGTGCCGGCCGCGGTGTTTCCGAGCACGGCACCGTTGTCAGTGGAAAGGACTTGTACGAGATTGTTGTCGGCCAGGTATTCCAGGGTGCTGAGTACCTCCCCCTCGGCCAGCGGCTCACCGGCGAAGCTGCACTTCGGATCCGGTGCCGGCGAAGGACTCGACGACTCGTACGAGTCCGAGCATCTTCAACCGGAGCGCCATCTCGGGGGCCTCGTCCGTCGAGACGGAGGGCCTCAGATGACGACCGAGAGCGGCACAGATGGCTGCAGCTCCAACCAGCAGGCGCCTGGCTCTGCAGCCGCCCTGCCGGAGAGCAAGGAGCAGCGCAACCGTGTCGTCTCGGCGGCCGAGTACGCGTGGATCCAGGCGGCGGCTGAGCTCTACGTCTTCGCTGAGCAGCGAGGGCTTCGACTGGTGCGCGCCGACGGCCACAACAGGTACTTGCTGAGCCAGGCGATGGTGTTCGACAGTGTGATTCTCCTCCCGCCTGGCCGGCATCCGAAGGACGTCGTGCAGGATGTCGGAGCGGGTCCCCTTGGCCCGGCGCCTTGAAAGCGCGGCCGACTCGGGCCTCCGTGGTCGCCAACGAGCAAGGGGGGATGATGGTGGTGTCGGAGCCGGATCAGGCGATCCGTTGGCGGGTGCCGTCCGTTGAGTTTCGGGTCCAAGCCCAATGGGATCGCGGTAGGGAGCGGTGGTATTGGAAGCCGGCCGATGCGGCGATCCCGCCCTGCAGGGAGTCTGTGGAGACTCCGAAACAGCTGCGGCGCATGCTGCTGGTGTTGGGCGGGGTGGCGGGCGCGCTCCTCGGGCAGGATGCAGAGGTTCTGCGTACGCGCGTGACGGGTCATTGGTTGCCCAGCGGCGGTACAGCGATCGGTTGTTATGAGTGGTGCCGTTCCGGCGAGACCGGTCAGATGGTCCCTGTCCAGGACCCGTGGGTCTTGTGGCCGGACGCGCAACGCGGCCCCCAGGGAGTGGGCAGTTGAGGTCCGGCGATCGCATCGATCCCGGGCCGGTTGTATGAGTAAGCTGTGGAAGCCAGGTCCGGACTGCCGGTAGAACCGGGGGAACCAGCCGAGCATCCATTCTTCACCGTCCGGGGGCGCGTCCGCAGCACGCCCACCAGCGGAACTCCACTCGCTTCCACGCACGGTGTCGTGCGCCCACCCGTTCGGAGTCCTCCGCATGTCTGCCCAGCCGACCTTGGCCGCGCTCTGCGGCTTCCACTGTGAGCACACCCCCAGCAAGAGCCGCATCTACGCTCTCGTACAACATCGGGAGGGCCCTGCCTCATTGCAGGCGGTCCTCACCTGCCGCGAACCTGATCTCGCACAGCGGGCAGTCGGCATCCTGCGACAGGCCATCCAATCCTCCGCCGATGGCTGGAAGTGCGAGCCGCTGGAGGCGCTGTGCGCCCAGTTGCCGGACGCGCCGGCTTCCTCGCTGCGCAGTGCCACCAGGCATGCGCTCGCAGGCGTCTGGCCCATGACGCCCGGCAGCTATTTCAAGTGGGAGCAGATTGCCGACGACGCCGACGCAGCCGAAGAGGAGGGCGGTGTCCCCGAGGCGGTTGCAAGTGCTTCGCGCACCCCGCACGATGCGCAGCTCGCCGACCTGGCAGGTCCGGTCATCCGAGTGGAGCTGCTCCGCGAGTTCCACGTCCATGATCAGCAGGCCGCCTTGAAGGCAGCCAGGAGTGCGGGCTGGGAACCCCTGCCGAGCGACGACCCTGAGGGTGACGACCCGCAGGACCTCGTCGGGGCCGTCATGTGGCTTGCAGAGTCAGACAGCGAGATCGAGGGGGCGGACACGATCACGGACACGTGCCAGGGCCTAAAGCTGCGCACGGAGAAAGGGCATGAGGTCGCCGATTGGAGCAAGGAGCCGGTGGTCGCGGACTTCGGTTCGGGCTGGCGGCACCGGGCGGCCGTCCGCCGAGGTGAGACGCCGGAGCCTCCTGCCGAGGAGAGGATTCCGGACTTCGCGGCGCTGTTCGAGACCCAGCCACCGCACTGTGAGGACCCGGAGTGCGAGGACGAACAGTGCCGTTGGCAGCTCACTCCTCGAACGGCCGATGTCCTGTACACGGAGCTGTGCCTGCTCGCCGACCAGGCGTACGACGAATGTGAGGAACTCGGTGACGGGCCGGTGGTGCCTGGCGAGCACGAGGGCGACTGGGGCGTCTTCACCCATCTCCCGAAGCTGACTTTCGGGACCGACCTCCAATGGCGCCGCCGGTTCGCCAGGGCAGCCGACGACCTCGCCGGAGACCTTGAGCGCGGCCAGTGGCCGCAGCCCAGCTGCACGGCCGAAGAACTCGCACTCCACCTCGCTGTACGTGACGCGGGCGAGCGAGGAGACGAGGACCTGGACACGGGTCGGCGTGAGCGGTTGCCCGCTCACCGCGACGACTACGACTTCGACATGTGCTCGGAGGCGTTTTTCCAGGACTCCGACGTGCTGATGCTCTACAGCGCTCGCTTTGCAGGCATCGAGGAACCTGACGACGAGACGAACCTCCGCATGGGCATCGGCGATCTCCGTGCCTCGGCCTGGTTCGAGCCGTTCCTCAACGTGCCCGCCCGAGATCCACACCGAGGGTTCCGCCGCTGACCGCGCGGAGGGCCACAGCCAGCCCAGTGCGGCCTTAGGCAGCCAGGCTCTTGCGGACCCTGAGGGAGTACGTGGTGCCCTCAGGGCCGCTGCTGCGGCTCCACCCGACAGAGGTGGCCACGCCCCAGCCCTTCTGCTCGCGCATCTGCGTGGCGAACACGCCGAGGCTCTCGATCGTGCACCCGCAGTCCAGCGAGACCTCGACGTCGATGTACGGGCTGCGAGGGTTTTGCTCGCCGTCCGATTCTGTCCACCGGACTCGGTGCACGTGATCGGCCAGTCCGGTCCGCTGCACGTCGTGCTTGATGCCGTGTGCCTTGGCGTACTCGTCCAGGTCGTCGATCACGAACAGATCGCTGGACCAGTTTCCCGGCCACACCGCGTACAGCCTGGACTCGCCGGCCACTGCCCTCTCGTACGTCGCCCGGTCTGTTCCGTGGGTGACGCGGCCGGGAGTCACCCCCACCGAGATCTTCTCCCGGTTTCCTCCCAAACGATCACCCATGACGCAGGAAGGGCCTGACCCGCGATGCGGATCAGGCCCCTGACCTGGTCTTACGAAGTCGGGGTGGCGGGATTTGAACCCACGACCTCTTCGTCCCGAACGAAGCGCGCTGCCAAGCTGCGCTACACCCCGATCGTCACCCTTGCAGCGCTTGCTGCCCTGGCGACATCGATTACTCTAGCGGACCCTCGGCCGGAGACGAAATCCGGTTTTCGCGCGGGGCCCGCCCGGCCAGGGCCGGAACCGGACGGCGGTGGTCCGCCGCGACGAGGGCGAGGCCGAGGGCGTAGAAGAGGATGCCCAGGACGATCGCGTTCAGGGCGACCCGGCCGTAGCCGTACTGGGCCGCGTCGATGAAGGGGTACGTGTACCGGGTCTTCGTGCCGGGGGCGAGCAGGGCGCCGCGGACCAGCGCGAAGGTCACGTACGCGAGGGGGTAGGCCAGCCACTGGACGGCGTGTCGCGGGCGCAGGGTGCGCGGGGCCGTCAGGAGGAGGAAGTCCAGCACGGCGCCGAGGGGCGTGACCGTGTGGAGGAGCTGGTTGGCGACGGCCTTGGCACCGGTCAGCCCGTCGAGGTCCTCGACCACGTTGAAGGGGCTCGACGGGTTGGCCAGGACCAGGTGGAAGACCAGCCCCGTCACCAGGATGAAGAGCAGCACCCCGCCCCGGAGGAGGGGGTCGACGTCGGGCCGTGCCCGCCACGCGCGGACGGCGGAGAGGCCGAAGACGACCGCCACCGCGATGTTCGTCCAGATGGTGAAGAAGCTGAGCACGACCGGGACGCTGCCGTAGGCGCACTCGATGACGACCCCCGTCACCGCCGCGGCGCAGATCAGGGCGCGGAAGGCGGCCGGGACGACGCGCCGGGCTGTGGTCATCCCGGAAACGTACCCGTCGCTACGCCTTCGGCGTCAGGGTCAGGAGGGTCGCTTCCGGCGGGCAGGCGAAGCGGACCGGGGTGAACCGGTTGGTGCCGCAGCCGGCCGAGACGTGGAGGTACGCGCGGTTGCCGTCCGCCTCGTGCGTGGACAGGCCCTTCACCCGTTTGGTGTCCAGGTCGCAGTTGGTGACCAGCGCCCCGTAGAAGGGGATGCACAACTGGCCGCCGTGCGTGTGGCCGGCGAGGATCAGCGGGTACCGGTCGGCGGTGAAGGCCTCCAGGACCCGCAGGTACGGGGCGTGCACCACGGCCATCGAGAAGTCGGCGTCCCGCTCCGGGCCGCCCGCGACCTGTTCGTAGCGGTCGCGCTTGATGTGCGGGTCGTCCAGCCCGGTGAAGGCCAGCTCCAGGCCCTCCACCTTCAGCCGGGCCCGCGTGTTGGTGAGGTTCAGCCAGCCCGCCGCGTCGAAGGCGTCCCGCATCTCCTCCCAGGGGTTGTGGACGGCGCCGACGACCGGCTTGTTGCCGTTCAGCCCGTGCCGGCCCTGGACCTTCTCGAGCAGGTAGCGGCCGGGGTTGCGCAGCCGCGGCCCGTAGTAGTCGTTCGATCCGAAGACGTACACGCCCGGGAAGTCCATCAGGGGGCCCAGCGCGTCGAGCACCTCCGGGATGCCCTCGGTGTCCGAGAGGTTGTCGCCGGTGTTGACGACGAAGTCGGGGCGCAGGCCCGCCAGGGACTGGAGCCAGGCGCGCTTCTTGCGCTGCCCGCCGACCATGTGGATGTCCGACACCTGGAGCACGCGCAACGGCCGCATGCCCTGGGGGAGGACGGGCACCGTGACCCGGCGCAGCCGGAAGGAACGGGACTCGAAACCGGCGGCATAGGCCACGCCCGCGGCCCCCGCCGCGGCGATTCCGGCAGCTGCCTTCAGGGGGACTCCGTAACGCGCACGCATGGCCCCATCGTCGCAGACCCGGAAAACCCGCGGGCGCCACCGCCCCCGCAGGTGGCAGACTCGTGTGCATGACCACGCTCAAGGCCAAGCTCCAGGAAGACCTCACCACCGCCATCAAGGCGCGCGACGAACTGCACTCGTCCACGCTGCGGCTGACCCTCTCCGCCATCACCAAGGAGGAGGTCGCGGGCAAGGAAGCGCGTGTCCTCTCCGATGAGGAAGTCCTCAAGGTGATCGCCAAGGAGGCGAAGAAGCGCCGCGAGGCTGCGGAGGCCTTCAGCCAGGGCGGCCGTCCCGAGCAGGCCGCCCGGGAGACCGCGGAGGGCGAGTTCCTCGACACCTACCTCCCCAAGCAGCTGACCGACGACGAGCTCGTCGCGATCGTGGCGCAGGCGGTCGAGGAGGCCAAGGCGGCGGGCGCCGAGGGGCCGCGGGCCATGGGCGCCGTCATGAAGATCGTGAACCCGAAGGTGGCCGGGCTGGCCGAGGGCGGGCGCGTCGCCGCCGTCGTCAAGCAGCAGCTTTCCTGAGCAGCCGTACGCGAAGGGGCCCTCAGCCGGATCCGGCTGAGGGCCCCTTCGCGTTGCGCTGTCGTCGGCTACTGGCCGTCGCGGCCGCCGATCACACCCGGCGGGAGGGTGATCCCGGGGAACGGGTTCTCCGGGGTGCCGCCGCCCGTCGTACCGCCCTCGGCGCCGCCGGGGCGTTCGCCGGGCTTGTTGTCACCGCCGGGCTTGCCGGGCTTCCCCGGCTTGCTCGGGTTGGTGGCCGGCCGTCCGCCGTTGCTGCCGCCCGGGAGTACGGGCTCCGGGATGCTGACGGTGGTGAAGTCGGGGGATTCGCGGCCGGAGAGGGCGCCGGTGATCGCGTCCTTCCAGATCGGGCCGGGCAGCCCGCCGCCGAAGACCTTGGGGTAGTACCTGCCGCCGATCTCGATGTTCTCCATCGTGATCTTCTTCGCGCCGCCCGAGCCGACCCACACCGCGCCCGAGATGTTCGGGGTGTAGCCGACGAACCAGGCGTTGTAGCGGGAGTCCGTCGTACCGGTCTTGCCGGCGCTGTCGCGGTCGGTCAGGCCGGCCCGCTCACCAGTACCGGAGTCGACCACTCCGCGCAGCAGGGTGTTGATGGTGTCGGCCGTCTCCGGTGCCATGGCCCGCTCGCACTTGGGCTTCGGCACGGCAAGCGCCTTGCCGTGGGCGTCGGTGATCGACTCGATGGCGACCGGCGTGCAGTGGACACCGCGGTTGGCGAAGGTCGCGTACGCGTTGGCCATCGTCAGCGGGGACAGCTCGGCGGAACCGAGCGCGATCGAGGGGGCCTCGACCAGCTTCTCGCCGTTGGCCGAGTTCACGCCGAGCTTCTGCGTCATCTCCATGACCGGGCAGAGGCCGATCTCCGAGATCATCTGCACGAAGTAGGTGTTGATGGACTTCTCCATCGCCGTCCGCAGCGCGTACGGACCGACCTCGTCCTCGGTCTCGTTCTCGGCCGTCTGCAGCTTGCCGTTCGACTGCGGCAGGTTGAGCCAGTTGCTGCCGTCGCACTTCTGCACCGGGCTCGGGTAGTCCATCTTGTTCGGCGCCGGGTACACCTTGGACGGCGGCATGCCCCGCTCTATGGCCGCGGCCGCGATGAAGGGCTTGAACGTGGAGCCGACCTGGAAGCCGAAGTTCGAGCCGCCCATCCGCTTGTCCACGGAGTAGTTGATCTGCGTCTCGTTCTTGCCGAAGCCGTACGGCTTGGACTGCCCCATCGCCAGCACCCGGCCGGTGCCCGGCTGGACCATGGTCACGGCCGTCGCGATCGAGTCGTCCTGGTTGACGTGGTCCTTGATCGACTCGTTGGCCGCGTCCTGCGACTGCGGGTCCAGGGTGGTGCGGACCGTGAGGCCGCCCTGGTTCCAGATCTTGGCCCGCTCCTCGCGCGTCTTGCCGAAGGCCGCGTCGGTCAGGAAGCTGTTGCGGACGTAGTCGCAGAAGAAGCCCGCGCCCTTGACCGCCGTGATGCAGCCGTTCTTCGGCTTGGTCACCTTCAGGGTGACCGGCTTCGCCTTCGCCGCGTCCGCCTCCGCCTGCGAGATGTCCTTGATGTCGGCCATCCGCTGGAGGACGAGGTTGCGGCGCTTCATCGCCTCCTGCGCGTCGTTCACCGGGTCGTACCGGCTCGGCGACTGGACGACGCCCGCGAGCAGCGCGGACTCCTCCAGGGTCAGGTCCTTGGCCGGCTTGCTGAAGTAGCGCTGGGCCGCGGATTCGATCCCGTACGCCTGCTGGCCGAAGAAAGTGATGTTCAAGTAGTTCTCGAGGATCTTCTTCTTCCCGAGTTCCTCTTCGACCTGGATCGCGTACTTCAGCTCGCGGATCTTGCGGCCGAGGCTCTTCTCCTGGGCCTCGCGCACCTTGGTCTCGTCGTCGCCGGCCTCTTCGACGAACACGTTCTTCACGTACTGCTGCGTGAGCGTCGAGGCGCCCTGTGCGGCGCCGCCCTCCTGCGCGTTGCGGTTGACCGCGCGCAGGATGCCCTTGAGGTCGACCGCGCCGTGCTCGTAGAAACGCGAGTCCTCGATGGCGACGATTGCCTTCTGCATGTAGGGGGAGATCGCCGTGAGGGGGACCACCTGCCGGTCACGCGAATAGACAGTGGCGATCAAGCCACCTTCGGAGTCCAGAATCGTGGTCCGCTGGCTCAGCGGCGGAGTCTTGAGATTGGCCGGGATCTCATCGAATCCCTCGACCGTGCCCTTGGCCGCGAGTCCCAGGGCTCCTGCCGCCGGAATCGCCATGCCGGCCAGCACAACTCCGGAGAGAACGGACACCCCGAGGAACTTGGCGGCCTGCTGGCTCCCCGTGAGCCCGCCGCCCGAGCGCTTCTTTCCCATGGAGGGCAGCCTACGTTCTCATTCGCCGGACACGCGCGAATGCCTTGGCCTAAGCTGTCCTCAACTGTCACAGCAGCGCGGTCCGACATCAACCCCTCGGCTTGATTTTCACCCTTCCCGAATGGGGTGGACTCATGTCCGAATCCCGCCTCCCGTGATGGGGGCAGCCCACTGGCGACTCGGTGATTTCACCCGAATCGCCGGAATGGTCGGGCATGTCGTCCGATCACTCCGTCGGGTGATCTGCCGCTTACCCATAGTCCGTTCGGACCATTCAAGATTGGGCCCGTCGGGGGTGTTGCACTGTGCCCGCCTTCCGTAACGTCCTCAACTGGCAGCGGTGAATATGCCGCTGCCGCCGTGGGGGAGCCTCGATTCGGGAGAGGACGGCGCCGGGATGGGCTGGGTTACCGACTGGAGTGCGCAGGCAGCCTGCCGCACTACCGATCCGGATGAACTGTTCGTTCAAGGAGCGGCACAGAACAGGGCCAAGGCGGTGTGCACCGGATGTCCGGTGCGGACCGAGTGCCTGGCCGACGCGCTCGACAATCGCGTCGAGTTCGGCGTGTGGGGCGGAATGACCGAGCGGGAACGCCGTGCGCTGCTGCGCAGGCGTCCCACCGTCACCTCGTGGCGACGGCTGCTCGAAACCGCACGTACGGAGTACGAGCGCAGTACGGGCATCCTGACCATGGATGCCGATGAGGAGATCGACGTTCCGTACGAGACGTACGCGGCAGCCGGGTAGATCACCCGGGCGCCACGTCGTACGGACACCGAACGCCTATGCTCCGGCCGGAACCCCGGCCGCGAGTCGCTCTCCGATGGCCCGCAGCCCGGCGAGGTCGTGCACATCGCCGGGCAGGGCCGCCACTTCGGCCACTGCCACCTCGGGGTGCAGTGAGGTGAAGCGATCGCGTGTGCGCTGTTCGCGCGCGATCACCTGCATCCGTTCGGCGTGCAGCCGCAGCAGTCCTGCCGTGATCTCGTCCACGTCGGGGGCGGGGGAGCCGTCGTCGGCGGAGTCACGAAGTCCAGCTTTCCCGGACTCCTGATCGACAATGCCGCCTTCTTCAAGATTCTCTGCGGCGGCCAGGGCCCGCTCGGCGGACAGCTGGTCGGCGCCGCTGCCGTGCACCCGGTTCAGTACCAGACCGGCCAGCGGCATCTTCTCCGCGGCCAGCCGCTCCACGAAGTACGCCGCCTCGCGCAGGGCGTCCGGTTCGGGCGCCGCGACCACGAGGAAGGCCGTACCGGGAGCCTGGAGCAGCCGGAAGGTGGCGTCCGCGCGCGTGCGGAAACCGCCGAACATGGTGTCCATCGCGGCCACGAAGGTCTGTACGTCCTTCAGCAGCGAGGCACCCATCAGCTTGCTCAGCGTGCCCGTCATCATCGACATGCCGACATTCAGGAACTTCATCCCGGCCCGGCCGCCCACCTTCGCCGGAGCCATCAGCACCCGGATGAACTTGCCGTCCAGGAAGGACCCGAGCCGCTTCGGCGCGTCGAGGAAGTCCAGCGCGGACCGGCTCGGCGGGGTGTCCACGATGATCAGGTCCCAGTCGTCCCTGGCCCGCAGCTGCCCCAGCTTCTCCATCGCCATGTACTCCTGCGTGCCCGCGAAGCCGGCCGACAGGGACTGGTAGAAGGGGTTGGCGAGGATGGCCTGGGCCCGCTCGGCGTCCGCGTGCCCCTCGACGATCTCGTCGAAGGTCCGCTTCATGTCCAGCATCATGGCGTGCAGTTCGCCGCCCGCAGCCCCGTCACCGTCACCGCCACCGTCGCCGACCCGGTCGCCGCCCGCGTCCCCTCCGGCCCCCACCCCGGTGACCTTGCGCGGCGTGTTGTCCAGCGAGTCGATCCCCATCGACTGAGCCAGCCGCCGCGCCGGGTCGATGGTGAGCACGACCGCCTTGCGCCCGCGCTCCGCCGCCCGTACGCCCAGGGCCGCGGCGGTGGTGGTCTTGCCGACCCCGCCCGCCCCGCAGCACACGATGATCCGGGTCTGCGGATCGTCCAGCAGCCCGTCGACGGCCAGCCGCGGCGGAGTGTCCATGCCCACGGTGTGCACCCCCTCGCTCATTCGCCCACCGACTGCTTCCGCAGTTCCTTGGCCAGCTCGTACAGCCCGGCTAGATCCATCCCCGCGCCGAGCAAGGGCAGTTCGTACGTCGGCACGTCCAGCCCCGCCAGTACGGCGCGCTGCGCGCGTTCCAGCTCCACCCGGCCCGCGTGCTCGGCGGCCTGCGCCAGCAGCGGGTC
Organism: Streptomyces sp. NPDC058525; assembly: GCF_042719495.1. NCBI lineage: Bacteria > Bacillati > Actinomycetota > Actinomycetes > Kitasatosporales > Streptomycetaceae > Streptomyces > Streptomyces sp. NPDC058525. The sequence goes on along the minus strand of NZ_JBHXNP010000022.1, from coordinate 83,926 downwards.
CACCAGCCGCTCGGCGAGCCCGCCGCGGCGCGCGCCGCCCAGGCCCGCCCGGGACAGCGCCTGGGCCACCCCGGCCCGGTGGTCCTCGGCCGCGGCCCGCAGGGTGTCCTCGTCCAGGTGGTGCGGGCGCACCATGTTGACGACGACCCGGCCCACGGGCAGCCCGGCCTGCCGCAGCTCCTCGATCCCGTCCGCGGTCTCCTGGACGGGCATCTCCTCCAGGAGGGTGACCAGGTGTACGGCCGTCTCGGGGGACTTGAGCACCTTCATGACGGCCTGGGCCTGGTTGTGGATCGGCCCGAACCGGGCCAGGCCCGCCACCTCGTCGTTGACGTTCAGGAACCGGGTGATCCGCCCGGTCGGCGGCGCGTCCATGATCACGTGGTCGTAGACGAACCGGCCCGCCTTGTCCTTGCGCCGCACCGCCTCGCACGCCTTGCCGGTCAGCAGCACGTCGCGCAGCCCGGGGGCGATGGTCGTCGCGAAGTCGATGGCGCCGAGCTTCTTGAGCGCGCGGCCCGCCGAGCCGAGCTTGTAGAACATCTGGAGGTAGTCCAGCAGCGCCCGCTCGGCGTCGATGGCGAGCGCGAAGACCTCACCGGTGCCGCCGGGCGCGACGGCGATCTTCCGCTCCTCGTAGGGGAGCGCTTCCGTACCGAAGAGCTGTGCGATGCCCTGCCTGCCCTCGACCTCCACCAGAAGAGTCCGCTTGCCCTCGCGTGCGAGGGCCAGCGCGAGTGCCGCGGCGACCGTGGTCTTGCCGGTGCCGCCCTTGCCGCTGACCACCTGGAGCCTGCTCACAGCGTCCGAGCCTAATTCCTTCGCCTCGGACCGCAGGCACTACCCTCGCTCCCATGACCAAGAAGTTCGAATACGCGACGGTCCCGCTGCTGGTCCACGCCACCAAGCAGATCCTGGACACCTGGGGCGAGGACGGCTGGGAGCTCGTCCAGGTCGTGCCCGGGCCGAACAACCCCGAGCAGCTGGTGGCCTACCTCAAGCGGGAGAAGGCATGAGCGGCGTCGTCGAGGCGAAGCTGGCCGAACTCGGCCTGACCCTGCCCGAGGTCGTCCCGCCGCTGGCCACGTACCAGCCGGCCGTGCGCTCGGGCGCGTACGTGTTCACCTCGGGCCAGCTCCCGATGGTCAAGGGCAGCCTGCCGGTCACCGGCAAGGTCGGCGCGGAGGTCTCGGCGGAGCAGGCCAAGGAGCTGGCCGCGACGTGCGCGCTGAACGCCCTGGCCGCGGTCAAGTCGATCGTCGGCGACCTCGACAAGATCGCGCGCGTCGTGAAGGTCGTCGGCTTCGTCGCCTCGGCCCCCGACTTCACGGGCCAGCCGGGCGTGCTGAACGGTGCGAGCGAACTCCTGGGCGCGGTCCTCGGCGACAAGGGCGTCCACGCCCGTAGCGCGGTGGGCGTCGCGGTCCTCCCGCTGGACGCCCCGGTAGAGGTCGAGATCCAGGTGGAACTGACCGCCGGAGCCTGACACCCCACGCACCGGCGGGGCTGGACTCTCCAGCCCCGCCGGCGTTTGAGGCGCGGGGTCTGGGGCGGAGCCCCAGGAGGCCGGGCGCAAGGCGGCCCTCGAACATCGGGCCGGATGGCCGTAGCATCCGGCCATGCCGAATGGTCAGCACGGTCAGCAGCAGCCCCCCGCCGGAGGCCAGTGGTACCCGCCGGAGTGGCCCGACCGCATCCGCGCGCTCGCGGACGGTTCCCTCACCCCGGTGGACCCCAGACGCGCCGCCACTGTGATGCTGCTGCGCGACACCCCGGCCGGTCCCGTCGTGCACATGCTGCGCCGCCGGGCCTCCATGGCCTTCGCCGGAGGCGCGTACGCCTACCCCGGCGGCGGGGTCGACCCCCGCGACGAGGAGCACCAGGTCGGCTGGGCGGGTCCGAGCCAGGACGACTGGGCCCAGCGCCTCGGCACGGATGCCCGTACCGCCCAGGCCATCGTCTGCGGCGCGGTACGCGAGACCTTCGAGGAGGCGGGCGTACTGCTCGCCGGCGAGACCCCCGGCACCGTCGTGGGCGACACCACCGGCGACGACTGGGAGGCCGACCGGCAGGCCCTGGTGGCGCGGGAGCTGTCCTTCGCGGAGTTCCTGGACCGCCGCGGCCTGCGGCTGCGGTCCGACCTGCTCGGCGCGTGGGCCCGCTGGATCACCCCGGAGTTCGAGCCGCGCCGCTACGACACCTGGTTCTTCGTCGCCGCCCTCCCCGAGGGCCAGCGCACCCGCAACGCCTCCACCGAGGCCGACCGGACCGTCTGGATCCGCCCGGCCGACGCCGCGGACGGATACGACAAGGGCGAGCTGCTGATGATGCCGCCGACCATCTCCACCCTGCGCTCCCTGGAGCCGTACGGGAGCGCCGCCGAGGCGCTCGCCGCGGCCGGTGCGCAGGATCTGACCCCCGTCTTGGCCCGGGCCGCGCTGGAGAACGGCGAGCTGGTGCTCAGCTGGCCGGGCCACGACGAGTTCACCAAACGAGTGCGCCTCGGAGGCTCCTCATGACCGACGCCGCCGCACTGCCAGGCCAGCCCCGCGGGGTCGTCACCTCCGGGCCCGCCACCGCCCGGGCGGTGAACATCCTGGCCCCGAACCCCTCCGCGATGACACTGGACGGCACCAACACCTGGCTGCTGTCCGAGCCGGGATCCACCGAGGCCGTCGTCGTCGACCCCGGCCCGCTGGACGAGGCCCACCTCAGGGCGGTCGTCGACACCGCCGAGCGCGCGGGCAAGCGGATCGCCCTGACCCTGCTCACCCACGGCCACCCCGACCACGCCGAGGGCGCCGGCCGGTTCGCCGAGCTCACCGGCACCAAGGTCCGCGCCCTGGACCCGGCCCTGCGGCTGGGCGACGAGGGCCTGGCCGCGGGGGACGTGATCAGGACCGGCGGCCTGGAACTGCGGGTGGTCCCGACCCCCGGGCACACCAGCGACTCGCTCTGCTTCCACCTGCCCGCCGACCGCGCCGTCCTGACCGGGGACACCATCCTCGGCCGCGGCACCACCGTGGTCGCGCACCCCGACGGGCGCCTGGGGGACTACCTGGACTCCCTGCGCCGCCTGCGCTCGCTCACCGTCGACGACGGCGTGCACACCGTCCTGCCGGGCCACGGGCCGGTCCTGGAGGACGCCCAGGGAGCCGTCGAGTTCTACCTGGCCCATCGCGCGCACCGGCTCGCCCAGGTCGAGACCGCCGTCGAGGACGGGTTCCTCACCCCGGAGGCGGTCGTGGCCCACGTCTACGCGGACGTGGACCGATCGCTGTGGCCGGCCGCGGAATGGTCCGTACGGGCGCAGCTCGAGTACCTCCAGGAACACGGGCTGATCCCCGGCGGCCCCGAGCTCTAGGCCGCCCGCGAGCCGTCCGAGCCGTCCGCGAGCCGGCTCGAGCCGGCCCGAGCCCGTCCGAGCCGTCCCTGCCGTCCTACGCGGTCCTGGGCGCCTTCGTGCCGTGCCGGGCCGTGTACTCGTCCGCGAGCCACGGCCCGAGGTCCTCGATGTACGTACGCAGCACGGCCGGGTCCGCGACCGGGTCCAGTGCCACGGCGGCCGCGGCCCGCATCTGGGCCGCGCGCTCCGGGTAGTACGTACCGAAGATCTCCGCGGACTCGGCGAGATCGCTGGTCCAGCCGCCCCACCGGGGCATGACCAGGGTGAATCCGGTGCGCACCAGGCGCCGCGCGCAGGTCCGGCTCAGCCTGCGGTAGTCGTCCGGGGCCGAGGCCTCCCGCAGCCTGGTCCGCCACAGGGGCAGTACGTCGGCCAGGTCGCCGTTGGTCTCCCGGGCGAGCAGGCTGTCCGGGCGGTAGCGGGGCAGGTGCTCGGCCAGGTCCGCGCCCAGCAGCGGGGTGCACAGGCAGGCGAGGAACCAGCCCAGGTCGAATCGTTCCGCCTCGCTGAGCACCCGGGCCTTGTCCTCGAGCAGGATGCCGACCCCGTCGATCTGCGGGAAGTCCTCGTCGAGCCCGCGCGCCAGTACGTCGGCGGCGTCCCGGTCCTGGTCGGCGGGCGCGTGGTGCAGTACGAGCAGCAGGTCGAGGTCGGACCGGCCGGGCCGGGCCGTCCCGCGCGGCACGGAGCCGTACAGGTAGGCGCTGTGCAGCCGCCGCCCGTACGCGTCGCCGGTCCGCTCCCGCGCCGCGGCGACGACGCCCCGGAACTCCCCTTGCACCGTGCCGAGGGACCCCTCCCGCTCGAAGTAGCCGTACGCGTCCAGGCCTCTGTGCTCCATGCCTCCACTGTGCCTGGCGGCCCTGCGAATCCGGCTGAGCCCGGACGGAGTCAGGGCGCCGGGGCGCACCGCAGCCGGACGCGCGAAGGCCCCGCCCGGGCTACGGGCGGGGCCTTCGCGGAGCCGGGAAGGTCAGCGGGACCGCTTCGCGAGCCGCTCCACGTCCAGCAGGATCACGGCGCGGGCCTCGAGGCGCAGCCAGCCGCGGCCCGCGAAGTCGGCCAGCGCCTTGTTCACGGTCTCGCGGGAGGCGCCGACGAGCTGTGCGAGCTCCTCCTGCGTGAGGTCGTGCACCACGTGGATGCCCTCCTCCGACTGCACGCCGAACCGGCGCGACAGGTCGAGGAGCGCCCGCGCCACACGGCCGGGTACGTCGGAGAAGACCAGGTCGGACATCTGGTCGTTGGTCTTGCGCAGGCGCCGGGCGACGGCGCGCAGCAGCGCGGTCGCGACCTCGGGCCGGGCGTTGAGCCAGGGCTGGAGGTCGCCGTGCCCGAGGCCGAGGAGCTTGACCTCGGTCAGCGCGGTGGCGGTGGCGGTGCGCGGGCCCGGGTCGAACAGCGACAGCTCGCCGATCAGCTCGCCGGGGCCGAGGACGGCCAGCATGTTCTCGCGGCCGTCGGGGGAGGTGCGGTGGAGCTTCACCTTGCCCTCGGTCACGACATACAGCCGGTCGCCGGGGTCGCCCTCGTGGAACAGGGCGTCACCGCGTGCGAGGGTCACCTCGCCCATGGAGGCGCGGAGCTCCGCGGCCTGCTCGTCATCGAGCGCCGCGAAGAGCGGGGCGCGCCGCAGAACGTCGTCCACGAGTTTCTCTCCTATGTCGACCAGCTCAGGGGACCGGTCTCCCATTTTGCCGGACGGCTCAAACAGTGCGATCAATCACTACCAAGGATGCCGGACGGACGCGCGTGCTGGGTGGTGAGAGACCAATCAGAGTGGTGTTACCTGAGGTCCGGGCGGGTGTCGGCGCCCGGCCTTAGGCTGGCCGGGTGTCCAATAAGCCGGTGAGAGCACAGGCCAAGGGGTCCGCGGGAGTGATGGCGGCCCGAAATTCTGCTGTGGGCGAACAAGCCCTCGCGGAGGCGTCCGCGAAGGCCCCGCCCGCCTCCGAGGGCAAAGGTTCGGCCAAGAAACCCGTCGCGAAGCCTTCCGCGGCGCGGCCGGAATCCCGTCTGGCCATGGTCCGCCGGGCCCGCCGCATCAACCGCGAGCTGGCCGAGGTCTACCCGTACGCCCATCCGGAGCTCGACTTCCGGAATCCGTTCGAGCTGCTCGTGGCGACCGTACTGTCCGCGCAGACCACCGACCTGCGGGTGAACCAGACGACGCCGGCGCTTTTCGCCGCCTACCCGACCCCCGAGGACATGGCCGCGGCCGCTCCCGAGCACCTGGAGGAGCTGATCCGGCCGACCGGGTTCTTCCGGATGAAGTCGAAGTCCCTGCTCGGGCTCTCGCAGGCGCTGCGGGACGACTTCGGCGGGGAGGTGCCGGGCCGCCTCGAGGACCTGGTCAAGCTGCCGGGAGTGGGCCGCAAGACGGCGAACGTGGTCCTGGGCAATGCCTTCGGCGTCCCCGGGATCACCGTGGACACCCACTTCGGCCGGCTCGTGCGCCGCTGGAAGTGGACCGAGCAGGAGGACCCGGAGAGGGTCGAGGCGGAGATCTGCGCGATCTTCCCCAAGAGCGAGTGGACGATGCTCTCGCACCGCGTCGTCTTCCACGGCCGCCGGATCTGCCACGCCCGCAAGCCGGCCTGCGGAGCCTGCCCGATCGCCCCGCTCTGTCCGGCGTACGGGGAGGGCGAGACGGACCCGGAGAAGGCGAAGAAGCTGCTGAAGTACGAGAAGGGCGGCCAGCCGGGCCAGCGCCTGGCCCCGCCCCCGGACTATCCGGGCCTGCCGGCCGCGCCCCAGGGCTCCGCCCCGGCATGATCCGCCCCCGCGGCGGTCGGGGCGCGGGGCCCCGGCAGCGGCGCCGCGCCTGAGGAACGAATCGGTACCCGCATCGCGTTTGGCGGTGTGGGAGACGGTGCTGACAGAGAGACGCGGACAGGGACGCCTATGACTGGGGCTACGCAGGACCGCCGGGCCGAAGCCGACACGCACGGGCCGTCGTATGAGGGCCGGAGCGGCGGGTACGACGGCCCGGCCCTCTCCACCGACGGCCTGCCCGCCTGGCTGGACCCCGTCGTCGAAGCCGCCCGCACGATCGAGCCGCCGCAGCTGAGCCGGTTCCTGCCGCCCGAGGACGGCCGGGGGCGGCAGTCCGCCGTGCTCGTCCTGTTCGGCGAAGGGCCCCGCGGGCCCGAGCTGCTGCTCATGGAGCGCGCCGGCACCCTCCGCTCGCACGCGGGCCAGCCCTCCTTCCCGGGCGGCGCCCTCGACCCGGAGGACGGCGATCCGCACACCACCGGCCCGCTGCGCGCCGCACTGCGCGAGGCCGAGGAAGAGACCGGACTGGATCCGTCCGGTGTCCAGCTCTTCGCGGTGCTGCCCCGGCTCTACATCCCGGTCAGCGAGTTCGTCGTCACCCCGGTCCTCGGCTGGTGGCGCACCCCGAGCCCGGTCGGCGCCGTGGACCCGGCCGAGACGGCCCGCGTCTTCACGGTGCCCGTGGCGGATCTCACGGACCCCGAGCACCGGGTCACGGCCGTGCACCCGAAGGGTCACCTGGGGCCCGGTTTCACCGTGGAATCGGCGCTGGTCTGGGGTTTCACCGCCGGAGTGATCGACCGGCTGCTGCATTTCGCGGGCTGGGAGCGTCCCTGGGACCGCTCGCGGCGGGTCCCGCTCGACTGGCACGCGTGAGACGGTGGCCCCTGTGAACGTGCTGGACATCCTGTTGCTGCTGGCGGCCGTGTGGTTCGCCATCGTCGGCTACCGCCAGGGGTTCGTCGTCGGCATCCTGTCGGTGATCGGCTTCCTCGGCGGTGGTCTCGTCGCCGTGTCCCTGCTCCCGCTGATCTGGGACCGGGTGACCGACAACGGCACCCAGGTGTCCACCACGGTCGTGGTGATCGCCGTCGTCGTGGTCATCGTCTGCGCCTCGATCGGCCAGGCCCTGACCACCCATCTGGGCAGCCGGCTCCGCCGCCAGATCACCTGGTCGCCGGCGCGCGCGCTGGACGCGACGGGCGGGGCCCTGGTCAACGTCGTCGCGATGCTGCTGGTGGCCTGGCTGATCGGCTCCGCGCTCGCCGGCACGTCACTTCCCACGCTGGGCAAGGAAGTCCGCAACTCCAAGGTGCTCCTCGGCGTGTCGCGGGTGCTGCCCGCGCAGGCGAACACCTGGTTCTCGGACTTCAGCTCCACGCTCGCGCGCAACGGCTTCCCGCAGGTGTTCAGCCCGTTCTCCAACGAGCCCATCACCGAGGTCAAGGCACCCGATCCGGACCTCGCCTTCAGCCCCGTCACCGAGCAGGCCAAGCAGTCCATCGTGAAGGTGGTCGGCACCGCGCCCGGCTGCAGCAAGGTGCTGGAGGGCACGGGCTTCGTCTTCGCGCCCGGCAAGGTGATGACCAACGCGCACGTCGTCGGCGGGGTCGGCGAACCGACCGTGCAGATCGGCGGCGAGGGCAAGCTCTACGACGGCAAGGTCGTGCTCTACGACTGGGAGCGCGACATCGCCGTACTGGACGTGCCCAAGCTGAAGGCCCCGGCGCTGGAGTTCACCGACCGGGACGCGGGCAGCGGCAGCGACGCGATCGTCGCCGGCTTCCCGGAGAACGGCGCGTACGACGTCCGCGCCGCACGCGTCCGCGGCCGGATCAACGCCAACGGCCCCGACATCTACCACCGGGGCACCGTCCGGCGCGACGTCTACTCGCTGTACGCGACGGTCCGTCAGGGCAACTCCGGCGGCCCGCTGCTGACGCCCGACGGCAAGGTGTACGGGGTCGTGTTCGCGAAGTCCCTCGACGACCCGAACACCGGCTACGCCCTGACCGTGGACGAGATCCGCGACGACATCCGGATCGGCCGGAGCGCCGTACAGCGGGTCGACAGCCAGGGCTGCGCCCTCTGACACCAGGTCCACCGGGCCCGCGGGCCCGGTGGGACGCCGGGGTGGTCTCTACGTCCGTGGATGGCGCAGGCGCGCCGAGACCCACAGGGCCCTTCGGCGCAGGATGCGCGGAATCCCGAGGCGGAGGTCGTGGCCGTTCCGGCCGGTCCTCCCGTGGGTGCCCGGCGTCGCTGCCGAGCGGCGTTCGTGTGCGGTGTCACCGTAGTCGTGCGTCCAGCCCATACTCCGAGCTGTGCCCGTGACCCAAGGTCGGTAACCCCGTACGAGGCGGCCAATTGGCCTATGCGCGAGGCAATTGAATGTTTGTCATACCGATCAGCGGTCCGGTTCGGGGTCCTTGAGCCAGTTCACCAGCTCGGTCGAGAAGGCCACCGGGTCCTCCTCGTGCGGGAAGTGCCCGAGACCGTCGAACAGCCGCCAGCGGTACGGGGCTTCGACGTACTGGCCGGATCCGGCGGCGCTCCGCGTGCGCATCACCGGGTCGAGCGAGCCGTGCAGGTGCAGCGTCGGCACGCGCACCGGTCGCTTCATGCGCCGGTTGAACTGGAGGCCGTCGGGCCGCGCCATCGACCGCATCATCCACCGGTAGGGCTCGATCGAGCAGTGCGCGGTGGAGGGGATGCACATCGCCCGCCGGTACACCGCGAGCGCCTCCTCGTCGGCGACGCCGTCCTCCTGGAGCCGCGGCCCCGACCAGTCCCGGATCAGCTCCGCCACGAGTGCCCCGTCGTCGGCGACGAGCTGCCGCTCGGGGATGAACGGCCGCTGGAAGCCCCAGATGTGCGAACTCGCCCGGGTCTGGCCGAAGTCGGACAGCATCGCCGAACGCCAGCGGCGCGGGTGCGGCATGGACGAGACGACCAGGCGGCGCACGAGCTTGGGCCGCATCACGGCCGCGGTCCAGGCGAGGTAGCCGCCCAGGTCGTGCCCGACGAGCGCGGCGTCCGGCTCGCCGAGGGACCGTACGACGCCGGTGATGTCGAGCGCGAGATTGGCCGGGTCGTAGCCGCGCGGGGTGCGGTCGCTGCCGCCCACTCCGCGCAGGTCCATCGCGACCGCGCGGTAGCCGGCGTCGGCGAGCGCGGTCATCTGGTGCCGCCAGGTCCACCAGAACTGCGGGAAGCCGTGCAGCAGCAGCACCAGCGGCCCGTCGCCGACCTCGGCGACGTGGAAGCGGGCGCCGTTGGCGGCGACGTCCCGGTGCGTCACCCCCCGCCCGCCGGGCAGATCGAGCCGGATCGCCGAGGCGGCGGTGGGCGGATTGCCGGGGTCAGGTGTGGGCGCTGTCATGAGGACGAGCGTGCCACACCCACAGCCTTGTCACTCACCGGCCGCGCGTGCGGCTTGACGGTCCCGACGAGCGCCGCGGTCTGCTTGACCGACTCGATGGTCTTCACCGGCGGCTTGACCTTCTTGAACTTGACCATGGCGAGCAGCCCGATCAGGCCCGCGAGCAGCCAGAACGCCCCGCCGACGATGAGGAAGGACCAGGCGAGGCCGAGCCCGAGGTTATGGATCCCGTAGGCCGCGGCGAAACTCAGTACGGGGAGGGAGAAGAGCAGCAGCACGCCCGCGACGATCGCGGCACCGCTGCCGATGCCCGCGCGCTTGACGTCCTGCTTGATCTCCACCTTGGCGAGCGCGATCTCGTCGTGCACCAGGGCCGACATCTCGGCGGTGGCCGAGGCGACCAGCTGGCCGAGTGTGCGCTCGGCTCCTTGCGCCCCTTGGTCCACTGCGCTCATCGCTCTCTCCCTCTGTCGTCTGCCGCGTCGGTACGCCGCCCTCCGTCAGATCATGCCGGACGGTCGCCCTCGATGCTGGACCCGGCCGCCGCTTCGGCCCTGCGCCGGTGCTCCGCGGCCTTCTCCTCGTGGATCCTGGCCATCCGCAGGTGGTACGCGGGGGTGTGCTCCTCGTAGATGTCCGGAATGCCGTCGTGGTCCTCGTCGCGCTCCTCGGCTTCGGTCAGCGCCCGGTACTTGCGGTCGCGGAGCTTGAGCAGGACGCAGGCGAACACCGCGGCTATGAGGGAGCCGATGAGGACGGCGGCCTTGACCTCGTCGGTGAGGAGCGGATCGTCGGCGAAGGCGAGTTCGCCGATCAGCAGCGAGACGGTGAACCCTATTCCGGCGAGGGAGGCGACGGCGAGTACGTCCGGCCAGGCGAGGTCGTCGTTGAGTTCGGCCTTGGTGAAGCGGGCGGCCAGCCAGGTGCCGCCGAAGATGCCCACCGTCTTGCCGACGACCAGGCCGAGGACCACGCCGAGGGTCTCGGGCCGGGTGAAGACCTGGCCGATGGACTCGTCGGAGAGGGAGACCCCGGCCGCGAAGAGGGCGAAGAGCGGTACGGCGAGACCGGCCGAGACAGGCCGTACGAGGTGCTCGATGTGCTCGCCGGGGGAGTGGTTCTCGCCGTCCTTGCGGGTGCAGCGCAGCATCAGGCCCATGGCGACGCCGGCGATGGTGGCGTGCACGCCGCTGTTGTACATCAGGCCCCAGATGGCCAGGGCGAGCGGTACGTAGACGTACCAGCCGCGGATGCCGCGGCGCAGCAGGAACCAGAACAGTACGAGGCCGACGACCGCGCCGCCGAAGGCCAGGAAGTCGATCTCGCTGGTGAAGAACACCGCGATGATGATGATCGCGAAGAGGTCGTCGACCACGGCGAGGGTGAGCAGGAACGCGCGCAGGGCGGAGGGCAGCGAGGTGCCGATGACGGCGAGGACGGCGAGTGCGAAGGCGATGTCGGTGGCGGTCGGGACCGCCCAGCCGTTCATGGACCCGCTGCCGAATATGTTGACGAGGGCGTAGACCCCGGCGGGGGCGGCCATGCCGCATATCGCGGCGATGACGGGGAGGGCGGCGGCCTTGGGATCGCGCAGGTCGCCCGCGACCAGCTCGCGCTTGAGCTCGATGCCGGCCACGAAGAAGAAGATCGCCAGCAGGCCGTCGGCGGCCCAGTGCTGGATCGAGAGGTCCAGGCCGAGGGAGGCGGGGCCGATGTGGAAGTCCCGGACGGCCTGGTAGCTCTCCGCCAGAGGGGGTGTGTTCGCCCAGATCAGGGCGGCGACGGCGGCCACGAGGAGCAGAACACCGCCGACGGTCTCGGCGCGCAGGGCGTCGGCGACGAACCGCCGCTCGGGCAGCGAGAGCCGGCCGAGGAGCTTGCGGCTCTGGTTGTCGGTGGGGTTGGGCGCGGCCACGGTGGGACACCTCCGGTTGGTCGACGGCATGGCAAATGCACTTGCCGACCAGACTTCCCGGCACACCCTGAGGTTTAGAACGTCAAATCTTGACGCTTCTCATACATTACAGGGTGGCGCGGTCGTATCGGGTGATCTTCACCTTAAATGTCAAGGGGGCGTCCGGCGCGCTGTGCGCCGGACGCCCCCGAGGCCCTGTGGCCCGTCGGCCCTGCTCAGTCCTCGCTGGACGCGGACGGCAGCTTGCTCTGGATCAGGTCCATGACCGAGGAGTCCGCGAGCGTGGTGACGTCGCCGACCGTGCGGTTCTCCGCCACATCGCGCAGCAGGCGCCGCATGATCTTGCCGGAGCGGGTCTTCGGGAGCTCCTGCACCGGCAGGATCCGCTTCGGCTTGGCGATCGGGCCGAGCGTGGCACCCACGTGGTTGCGCAGCTCGGCGACCAGGCCGTCGGTCTCCGCGGCGCTGCCGCGCAGGATGACGAAGGCCACGATGGCCTGCCCGGTGGTCTCGTCGGTGGCGCCGACCACGGCCGCCTCCGCGACCGAGGGGTGCGAGACGAGCGCCGACTCGACCTCGGTCGTCGAGATGTTGTGGCCGGACACCAGCATCACGTCGTCCACCCGGCCGAGCAGCCAGATGTCGCCGTCGTCGTCCTTCTTGGCGCCGTCGCCCGCGAAGTACTTGCCCTCGAAACGCGACCAGTAGGTGTCGATGAACCGCTGGTCGTCGCCCCAGATGGTGCGCAGCATCGACGGCCACGGCTCGGTCAGGACCAGGTAGCCGCCACCGCCGTTCGGGACCTCGTGCGCCTCGTCGTCCACGACGGTGGCGGAGATTCCGGGCAGCGCGCGCTGCGCCGAGCCCGGCTTGGTCTCCGTGACGCCCGGCAGCGGGGAGATCATCATCGCGCCGGTCTCGGTCTGCCACCAGGTGTCCACGATCGGGCAGCGGTCGCCGCCGATGTGCTTGCGGTACCAGATCCAGGCCTCGGGGTTGATCGGCTCGCCGACCGAGCCCAGCACGCGCAGGCTGGACAGGTCGAACTTCGCGGGGATGTCGTCGCCCCACTTCATGAACGTACGGATGGCCGTCGGCGCCGTGTAGAGGATGGTGACGCCGTACTTCTGCACGACCTCCCAGAACCGGCCCTGGTGCGGGGTGTCGGGCGTGCCCTCGTACATCACCTGGGTGGCGCCGTTCGCGAGCGGGCCGTAGACGATGTACGAATGCCCGGTGACCCAGCCGATGTCGGCGGTGCACCAGTAGACGTCGGTCTCCGGCTTCAGGTCGAAGACGGCGTGGTGGGTGTACGCGGCCTGCGTGAGGTAGCCGCCCGAGGTGTGCAGGATGCCCTTCGGCTTACCCGTGGTCCCCGAGGTGTACAGGATGAAGAGCGGGTGCTCGGCGTCGAAGGCCTGCGGGGTGTGCTCCGCGGACTGCCGGCCGACGACCTCGTGCCACCAGACGTCGCGGCCCTCGGTGAAGGCGGTGTCCTGGCCGGTGCGCTGTACGACGAGCACGTTCTTGACCTGCGGACACTTGCCGACGGCCTCGTCGATGGCGGGCTTGAGGGCGGTGGGCTTGCCGCGGCGGTAGCCGCCGTCGGCGGTGATGACCAGCTTGGCGTCGGCGTCCTGGATGCGGGAGGCGACGGCGTCGGCGGAGAAGCCGCCGAAGACCACGGAGTGCGCGGCGCCGATCCGGGCGCACGCGAGCATCGCCACGACCGCCTCGGGGATCATCGGCAGGTAGACGGCGACGCGGTCGCCGGCCTGGACGCCCAGCTCGGTCAGGGCGTTGGCGGCCCTGGAGACCTCGTCCTTGAGCTGCGCGTAGGTGATGGCGCGGCTGTCGCCGGGCTCGCCCTCGAAGTGGATGGCGACGCGCTCGCCGTTGCCGGCCTCGACGTGCCGGTCCACGCAGTTGTACGCGACGTTGAGCTTGCCGTCCGCGAACCACTTCGCGAAGGGCGGGTTCGTCCAGTCGAGCGTCTCGGTCGGCTCCGTGGCCCAGGTCAGCCGCCGGGCCTGCTCGGCCCAGAAGCCCAGCTGGTCCGCGTCGGCCTGTGCGTACGCAGCCTGTGTCACGTTGGCGGCGGCGGCCAGATCGGCGGGCGGTGCGAACCGCCGCTCCTCCTTGAGCAGATTGGCCAGGCTTTCATTGCTCACGACATGTCCCTTTCCCAGGGTGTCCGTTGTGTCCCCGGCATAGCTCATCAGTCAGCGGCCCGGGTGACAAGGGCTAGCCGAAAATTGGTTTAGACCTATAGCACGTCCGGGTGCGCGCGACGGCCCCTTCCCGCTGCAGGGTGCGGAAAGGGGCCCAAAGGATGGCACGGATACCGGAGGGTATCGGTTCGCGCGTGCCGAAAGGTGTCGCGAATCAGGCGTTCTGGCCGACCGTGTCGAAGACCCGGCAGTCGAAGAAGTCCTCGCCCTCGGACAGCAGGTAGGCCTGCGCCTCGCCCACGTGGAAGTACATTCCGTGCAGCTCCAGCGTGCCTTCGGCGAGCCGCCTGGCCACCGATTCGTGGGCCCGCAGGTGCTCCAGCTGCTGCACCACGTTGGTCAGGCACAGCTGCTCCACGGCGTCGGCCGGGAGCCGGCCCGAGATACGCGCCCAGGCGTGGTGCCTGCTCGCCATCCGCTCCAGGCTGGGCAGCCCGTGCCGCAGCCAGCGGCGCAGCGGGGTGATGGGCGTTCCGGGGGAGGAGTTGAGCAGGGCCTGCATGGCCCCGCAGCCCGAGTGCCCGCACACGGTGATGCTGTCCACCTTGAGCACGTCGACCGCGTACTCGATGGCCGCGGCGACGGAGTCGTCGGTGGACTCGGCGCCCGGCAGGGGGACGAGGTTGCCGACGTTGCGGACCGTGAACAGGTCGCCCGGTCCGCTGGCCGTGATCATGCTGGTGACCAGGCGCGAGTCCGCGCAGGTGAGGAAGAGCTGCGAGGGCCGCTGTCCCTCGCGGGCCAGGCGGGCCAGCTCGTCCCGTACGTGCGGTGCCGTATCGCGCTGGAAGGCGCTGATCCCGCTGGCCAGTTGACCGGCGCCGCGCCGCCGCTGCGGAGTCGGCGCGGGGGCCGCCGGCAGGGCCGCGGCGGCCGGGTCCGGAAGAAGGGTGTCGACGGCCTGGTGGTCGCAGTGGTTCTGCCACGGGGTCCAGGGGCGGCAGCACTGGTGCTTCCCGCTCTGCGTGGCGCGCTTTGCCGCATCGGAGCGCGGGAAACCGTCGGCCCGGCGGCCGGTGACCTCCACCGATCCGCCGTGGGCGAGGTGGGAGTCCTGCCAGTCGCGCAGGGTCTCGTAGGCAGCGTGGTCCATGAAGGAGCCGTCCAGCTCGATCAGCGCACGCCCGTCGTGCGGGATCTGGTTCAGCACCCGGCTCAGGCGCGGTACCGCGAGGAACGTCAACTGCCCGCGCGCCCACACCCGGTGGACGCCGGTGTCCAGCTGCTCCAGCGTGATCCGGGTCTTGGCCAGCCGGTGCAGCGCCAGGGCGACCGCCACCGCGATGCCGATGGCCACGCCTTCCAGGACCCCGCCGAGGACCACGGCCGCGATGGTCGTGCCGTAGACCGGGATCTCCCGGTGCCGGGTGACGCTGCGCAGGTGCGTGATGTTCACCATCTGGATGCCCACGGCCATGACCAGCGCGGCCAGCGCGGCGAGCGGGATCAGGTCGAGGACGGGGACCAGCAGCCCGGCCGCGAGCACGATCCAGAAGCCGTGCAGCATGGATGACTTCCGGCTGACCGCGCCGGCCTTGACGTTGGCCACGCTGCGGACGGCCACGCCCGTGATCGGCAGTCCGCCGAGGGCCCCGGAGACGATGTTCGCCGCGCCCTGGCCGCGCAGTTCGCGGTTGAGGTCGACGCGCGGCGGGCGGTCCGTACCCCGCTCGGAGGCGATCAGCTTGTCGGTCGCGACCGCGGAGAGCAGCGACTCGACGCTGCCGACCAGGGTGATGGTCAGTACGGCGGCGATGAGGCCGAGCACGGGCCCCTCGGGCATTTCGGGCAGGGCGTGGCTGCGCCAGGACGGCAGGTCGACCCGCGGCAGCGAGAGCCCGGCCAGGGCGGCGAAGACGGTGGCCGTCGCGACGGCCGCGAGCGCGGCCGGCACCTTGCGCAGGGCGCTGCCCGTCCGCCCGGGCAGCCGCGGCCAGCCGAGCAGTACGACCAGGGTCAGCGCGCTGACGCCGAGCGCGGCCGGGTGCAGGTCCGCCAACTGGCCCGGCAGGCCGAGGACGTTCGAGATGGCGGAGCTCTGCGGGGTGCCGCCGAGCACGATGTGCAGCTGGGCCAGCGCGATGGTCACGCCGATGCCGGCGAGCATGCCGTGCACGATGGCCGGGCTGACCATGAGCGCCGACCGGGCGGTGCGCAGCAGGGCGAGGCCCAGCTGGCAGAAGCCGGCGAGCACCGTGATGGCACATGTGGTGCGCCACCCGTAGTGCTGGATCAACTCGGCGGTGACGACGGTGAGTCCGGCCGCGGGGCCGCTCACCTGGAGCGGGGCGCCGCCCAGCCGCGCGGCGACGATTCCGCCGACCGCCGCCGCGACCAGTCCGGCCTGGAGCGGTGCGCCGGTGGCCAGGGCGATGCCGAGGGAGAGCGGCAGGGCGATCAGGAACACGGCGGCGGATGCGGAGAGGTCCGCCGGCAGGTCCTTGCGGAGCTGTGTGCGGTCTTTGGCTGTGGGGATGCGTGGGGTGGCTGTCATAAGGTCCCGTCTCCTCGGGGGAGGGGTGAAGGGGCGGGAGTCTCAACACTCGGTAAATGGATGGTAATGGAGAGTAAAGGCCTATGGTTGAAAATACGGGCAAATGGACTATAAATTAACCCTCTTGAGTGATTAAGCATTTTGTACGGCTTGTCCTACCTTCCTCACGTCAGACCGCATGGGACGTTGCGGCGCGGAAGTCCTGCGATGGAACTGCGAGGGAGAGGTGGGGCGGATGATCGCCGCCACGAAGAAGATCGCCGGCGGCCTGGTCGCCACGGCCCTGGTCCTGGGAGTCGCCGGGTGCAGCGGCTCGGAGCCCGCCAAGTCCCCGGCCCCCGGCCCCCAGAAGGCCCGCGAGGGCGCCGCCGCCCCCGAGGCCGCCCCCGGCAGCGTCAACCGGCCCATCGGCGACGGCTCGACCGCGTACACGGGCGCCCAGCCGAAGGTGCAGAAGGCGCAGAAGCTGGGGCCCGGTGAGAAGCCGCCGCAGTTCGTCGTGTTCTCGTGGGACGGGGCCGGCGAGGACAGCCAGAAGCTCTTCTCGCACTTCCGCGAGGTCGGCAGGAAGTACAACGCCCGGATGACGTACTTCCTCAGCGGTGTCTACATGCTCCCGGAGGAGAAGCGCTCCCTCTACACCGCCCCGCAGCACGAGCCCGGCCGTTCGGACATCGGCTTCGGCGACCTCCAGGGCATCAAGGACACCGCCACCCAGGTCCGCGGGGCCTGGCTCGAGGGCAACGAGATCGGCACCCACTTCAACGGCCACTTCTGCGGCCCCGACGGCGGCGTCGGCACCTGGTCCGTGGACGAGTGGAAGAGCGAGATCAGCCAGGCCAAGTCCTTCGTCAAGAACTGGAAGACGAACGCGGGCCTGAAGAACATGGAGGCGCTCCCCTTCGACTACGACAAGGAGCTCATCGGCGCCCGCACCCCCTGCCTCGAAGGCCAGAAGAACTTCATGCTCGCGGCGAAGGACCTGGGCTTCCGCTACGACTCCAGCGGCATCAGCAAGCAGATCTGGCCCAAGAAGACGGACGGGCTCTGGGACATCCCGCTGCAGCTGGTCCCCGTGCCGGGGCGGGCCTTTGAGACCCTGAGCATGGACTACAACTTCATGACGAATCAGTCCGGCACGACCTCTCAGGGCGACCCCTCGCAGCACGCGTACTGGGGCGACCAGATGCGCGACGGCCTGCGCCAGGCCTTCGACCGCGCCTACCAGGGCAACCGGGCGCCGCTGATCATCGGCAACCACTTCGAGTCCTGGAACGGCGGCACCTACATGCGCGCCATCGAGGAGTCCATCAAGGGGATGTGCACCCAGAAGGAGGTCCGCTGCGTGCCGTTCCGCGAGCTGGCGGACTGGCTGGACGCGCAGGATCCCAAGGCCGTGGAGTGGATGCGCACCCTCGACGTCGGCGAGGCGCCGAAGGAGGGCTGGGCGAAGTTCCTGACCGCGGGGCCGCCGCCCGCACCGCCGACGGCCCCCGCCGGGGTCACGCCGGCTGAGGAGCAGGCCGAAGCCGCGGCGGACGAGGGCTGACGAGGGCCTCCGCCCCTTCCTCGACCCCCTCGCGCAGGACGAAGCCGGGGTCGACCTGGTCCGCCAGGTCGACCCCGGTCTTGGCGTTGCCCCAGCTCTCCGCGTTCTTCAGGTGGAACCGCACCATCTGCTCGGTGTACCGGTCCCAGTCGCGGTGCGCGTACGAGTCGTCCGCCGCGTCCTGGAGGGACTGGAGGGCGAGCCGGTTGGTCGCCTCCAGCAGCTCGAAGGCGGCCGGCCGGCCCTTCTCCATGGCCCGCACCCAGTCGGAGTGCCCGACGGTGACCAGCAGGTCCTCGCCGACCTCGTCCTGGAGGAACTCGATGTCCTCGGGGCCCTGCACCTTGTTGCCGACGACCTTGAGCACGACCCCGAAGTCCCGCGCGTACTCCTTGTACTGCCGGTAGACGGACACGCCCTTGCGGGTCGGCTCGGCGACCAGGAAGGTCACGTCGAAGCGGGTGAACATGCCGGAGGCGAAGGAGTCGGAGCCCGCGGTCATGTCGACGACGACGTACTCGTCGGGGCCGTCGACGAGGTGGTTCAGGCAGAGCTCGACCGCCCCGACCTTGGAGTGGTAGCAGGCCACGCCCAGGTCGGCCTCGGTGAACGGCCCCGTGGCCATGAGCCGTACGGGCTCCCCGTCGAGCAGGAGCGTGCGCGCGCAGGCCTCGTACACCGGGTTGTCCTCGGTGACCCGCAGCAGGCGCGAACCCCGGCCGGGCGGGGTGGTCTTGATCATCGTGTCGGCGGACGCGATGCGCGGGTTGGAACCCCGCAGGTAGTCCTTGATCAGGGGCAGGTGCGCGCCGAGTGCGGGCAGTTCGGCGGCCTCGTCCTCGCCGAGCCCGAGGGCGGTGCCCAGGTGCTGGTTGATGTCGGCGTCCACCGCGACGACGGGGGCTTCATTGGCGGCGAGGTGGCGGATGAAGAGGGAGGACAGCGTGGTCTTGCCGCTGCCGCCCTTTCCCACGAAAGCGATCTTCATGTTCACCAAGCGTAGTGGGTCGAAAGCGCTGAGTTGTCAAGGTGAGTGAAGAAGACCACTCCAAGGAGGGGTCGGTGCCAGGGGCGTGCAGTGCGTAGGCTCCCTACTTATGAGTAGCGCTTCTGACCCGCTGGCCGCCCTGACCGGGCTGCCGGGCGTCGCCGATTCCGTGGATTCCGTACGCAAGGCCGTGGACCGCGTCTACGGGCACCGGGTCATGCGCCGCCGCAGTGGCGAGATCACCTCGGAGGCGGCGCTGCGCGGCGCGCGCGGGAGCGCGGCCCTGTCCGGCGCGGACTGGGCGCTCGAAGAGGTGCGGCGGCGTACCGACTTCGGTGCCGAGCCCGAGGCGCTGACGGTGGGCGCGGCGCTGCGGCTGACGGCGGAGGCCGGTCAGCTGCTGAGCATCTGGCGCCAGTCGCCGCTGCGGGTCCTGGCGCGTCTCCACCTGGTCGCCTCGGGGTCCACGAAGGACGGCGACGTGGTGGGCCGGCCCCGCCTGGCGGGCGAGCCGGTGGACGAACCGCTGGTGGGGCTCCCGCTGCCGAGCGCGGACGAGGTCGCGGGGCGGCTGGACGGGCTGTCCCGCCTGGTCATCGCGGGCGGCTCCGCCCCGGCGCTGGTCACGGCGGCGGTGGTGCACGGGGAGCTGCTGGCCCTGCGCCCCTTCGCCACCTACAACGGGCTGGTGGCACGGGCCGCCGAGCGCATCGTCCTGATCAACAGCGGTCTGGACCCGAAGGCGATCTGCCCGGCGGAGGTCGGCCACGCGGAACAGGGCCGGGACGCGTACCTGGCCGCCTTCGAGGGGTACGTCTCCGGCACTCCGGAGGGGATGGCCGCCTGGATCGCGCACTGCGGCCGCGCGATCGAGCTCGGTGTGCGGGAGTCGACGGCGGTCTGCGAGGCGCTGCAGCGCGGCGCGGCCTGAGGCTCGCGAAGGACCCCGAAGTACCTCGAAGTGCCCCGGGGCGCCTGGTGTTCCGGGCTTCCGGGCCCGGACATGGGTTGCGGCGACACCGTACTGCTTTGGTGTCGCCGCTGGCACTTACGCCCAGTTACCAAGCGTCCTCGAAAGTTGCCCATCAGGTCGGGAGCTTTGCCCGTCACCTGGTGCGGCTGGCCCGTAATCGACGGGTCGACGTCGCGTGGGTGCTCGGCGTTCATGCTTCGGTCCGTGGGCCTTACTGCGTTTTAAAGATGATCCTCTCGGATGTTCTTTGGTCTCGCGGGCCGTTGCTTTATTTGTACTCCGCTTCGGAGCCATGCGAAACCCCTGGCTCCAGTTTTTACTTTCCGGGGCGATCATGGGCGAACCGGACAGCCCGTATCGCCCCAGGTCAGGACATTCAGGAGGGCGGGGTGCGGTCGGGAGGGCGCCGTCAGGAGGACGAGGCGGCGGCCAGTGCGCTGGCCCGGCGCCGGCTCGCGTACCAGACCAGCCCGGCGGTCGCGGCCGCGGCGCCGACCGCCGCGGCGGCGACGAGAGCGGGGCGCGCGGGCATCGACAGCCCGGGCAGCCGCTGCTTCAGCCGCACCGGGCGGTTGAACACGAGCACCGGCCACTCCCGGGCCAGCGCCTCGCGGCGCAGCGCGCGGTCGGGATTCACGGCGTGCGGGTGCCCGACCGCCTCCAGCATCGGGATGTCCGTGACCGAGTCGCTGTAGGCGTAGCAGCGGGCGAGGTCGTACCCCTCGGACTCCGCGAGCTCGCGGACGGCTTCCGCCTTCGTGGGTCCGTAGGCGTAGTACTCGATCTCGCCGGTGAAGCAGCCGTCCTCGCCGACCACCATGCGCGTGGCGACGACGCGGTCGGCGCCGAGCATCTCGCCGATGGGCTCGACCACCTCCGCGCCGGAGGTCGACACGATCACCACGTCGCGGCCCGCGGTGTGGTGGGCCTCGATGAGGGAGGCGGCCTCGTCGTAGATGATCGGGTCGATGAGGTCGTGCAGGGCTTCCGCGACGATCTCCCGGACCTGCTGCACGTTCCAGCCCTTGCAGAGGGCGGAGAGGTACTCGCGCATCCGTTCCATCTGATCGTGGTCGGCGCCGCCGGCCAGGAAGATGAACTGCGTGTACGCGGTGCGCAGCACGGCTCGCCGGTTGATCAGGCCGCCCTGGTAGAAGGACTTGCTGAACGTCAGGGTGCTCGACTTCGCGATGACCGTCTTGTCCAGGTCGAAGAAGGCTGCGGTGCGAGGCGAGGAGTGCGGCAAGGGCTGATTTTCCACGCTCCGAGCATATGCGCCCACCATTCGGCGTAAGGTGTGGCGCGTGGGTTTGCCTGAGAAGGCTCTCGGGTACACCATGGAAGTCACGGATCGTTCGCGACCGTGCTAACCCGGTCTGGCTCCTCCCCCCCCGAGTCGGACCGTGGGGACGACCCCCGCTCTCCCCCCCGGCGGGGGTCGTCGCATGTCCGGACGCGGTTCGCGTCCCTGCCTTCGGCCCCAAGTGACCATCCCTTCGGCCCTCCTTTGTGGATGGAGCCTCCGCGGCGAAGGCCCTCACCCCTTGAGACTCGTGACGCTGCGTAGTGGTTCCGCCGCGCTCTGGAACTCACCTGTGAGGGTGACCGGGTTATTCACAATCGACGCGTTGTCCACAGTTTTTGAGCAAGATCCACTTCTTTTTTCCGATCGCTGCACGGTGATTCCAGCCGCGAAGTCCGCGGTGCTGGATTTCGCAGGGAGAAGGGGGCGGAGATCGTGGCTCGATCGAAGTCGTGTGAAACACCGAAGTCTGCGGTGGCCGGGGCGGTGGCCACGGCCGCGGGGCCGACCGGGGGCGCCGGCGGGCGGCCGCTGATCATCACCGAGGATCCGCTGCTGCTCGACGATCTGCTGCGGCTGTGCGCCGCCGCGGGCGCCGAGCCGCACGTGCACCACGAGGTGCCCGAGCCGAGCGGTGCGGGCGGACCGGGCGGAGGCGTCGGCTGGGAGTCCGCACCGCTCGTGCTGGTCGGGGACGACGCGGCCGGGCGGGTGCGCGGGGCGCCGCGCAGGGACGGCGTGTTCCTCGTCGGACGGGACCTGGACGACCCCCTCGTGTGGCAGCGGGCGGTCGAGATCGGCGCCGAGGAGGTGCTGCGGCTCCCCGACGCGGAGAGCCGCTTGGTCGACCGGATCGCCGACGTGGTGGAAGGAGCCGGGCGGCCCGCCCTCGCCGTGGGGGTGATCGGCGGCAGCGGCGGGGCCGGGGCCTCCACGCTCGCGTGCGCCCTCGCCCTCCGGGCCGCCCGTACCGGTGAGCGCACCATCCTCATCGACGGGGACCCGCTGGGCGGCGGCATGGACGTCCTGCTCGGGGGCGAGGCCGCGGAAGGGCTGCGCTGGCCCGACTTCGCGGCCTCGCGCGGACGGGTCGGCGCGGGAGCCCTGGAGGAGTCCCTGCCCGAACTGCACGCCCTGCGCGTGCTCAGCTGGGACCGCGGGGACCGGGTGGTGGTACCGCCCGCCGCGATGCGGTCGGTGGTGGCCGCCGCGCGGCGCCGGGGCGGGGTCCTGGTGGTCGACCTGCCGCGGCGGGTGGACGAAGTGGTGGCCGAGGTGCTGGCCCAGCTCGACCTGGTCCTGCTGGTGGTGCCGGGCGAGCTGCGCGCGGTGGCCGCCGCGGGCCGGGTGGCGGCCGGAGTGCGGATGGTGGCCCGGGACGTCCGCGTGGTCGTACGGGGGCGCTGCCCGGGCGGCCTCGAACCGGAGGCCGTGGCCGCGCTGCTGGGCGCGCCACTGGCCGGTGAAGTCCCGGTCGAGGTGGGGCTCCCCGGCCGGGTGGCCGAAGGGGAACCGCCGGGGGCGCAGGGGCGGGGCGCGCTGGCCCGCTTCTGCGACGGCTTCTGGAAGCGGGCGCTCGGCTCCGCCCAGGGGGTGCCGGCATGAGCGCGGTGCTCCTGGACGCGGTGCGCAGGCGGCTCGCCGAGACCGGGGCCGAACCGACCCCGGCGCGGGTGGCGGCGGCCCTGCGGGCGCAGGGCCGGCTGCTGGGCGACGCGGAAGTGCTCGGTGTCGCCGCCGAGTTACGGTCCGAGCTGGTCGGCGCCGGTCCGCTGGAGCCGCTGCTCGCCGACCCGGAGGTCACCGACGTGCTGGTGGCGGCTCCGGACCGGGTGTGGGTGGACCGGGGCGGCGGGCTCGAGCTGACCGGGGTGACCTTCGAGGGCCCCGAGGGCGTGCGCAGGCTCGCCCAGCGGCTGGCCGCCGTGGCGGGACGCCGGCTGGACGACGCCCGGCCCTGGGTGGACGCCCGGATGCCGGACGGCACCCGGCTGCACGCGGTGCTCCCGCCGGTGTCCGTCGGGTCGGCCTGTCTCTCGCTGCGCGTGGTGCGGCCGCGCGCTTTCACTCTGGAGGAGCTGGTCGCGGCGGGCACCCTTCCGCCCGGCGGGCAGCGGCTGCTGCGGGAGATGATCGAGGCCCGGCTCTCGTTCCTCGTCTCGGGCGGCACCGGAACGGGCAAGACCACTCTGCTCAGCGCCCTGCTGGGGCTGGTGGGTCCCGCGGAGCGGATCGTGCTGGCCGAGGATTCGGCCGAGCTGCGCCCCGACCATCCGCATGTGGTGCGGCTGGAGACCCGGCCCGCCAACCAGGAGGGCGCGGGCCTGGTCACCCTGGCGGACCTGGTGCGGCAGGCACTGCGGATGCGCCCGGACCGGCTGGTGGTCGGCGAGGTCCGGGGCCCTGAGGTCGCCGACCTCCTGGCGGCCCTGAACACGGGACACGAGGGCGGCTGCGGCACGGTCCATGCCAATGCGGCCGCCCACGTCCCGGCCCGGCTGGAGGCGCTGGGGACGGCCGCCGGGCTCGACCGGGCCGCCCTGCACAGCCAGTTGGCGGCCGCGCTGACCCTGGTGGTCCACCTCGTCCGGGACCGGGAAGGGCAGCGCCGGGTGGCCGAGGTGCACGTGCTGGAGCGGGACGCGGCCGGGCTGGTGGTCACCGTGCCGGCGCTGCGCTGGTCCGCGCGGGGCTTCGTACGGGAGCGGGGCTGGGAGCGGCTGCGCCCCCTGCTGCGGGGTGCCCGGTGAGCCCCGGGGCCGCGCTGCCGGTGCCGGTGTTCGCCGGGGTGCTGTGTGCCGCGGCGGCCGCCTGGGGGCTGGGCGGCGCGGACCGGGTGTCCCGGTGGGCCCGGGTGGTGCTGGCCGGGGGCGGTCCGGTGGTGCCCCGTGGTCCGGCCCGCGTGGAGCGGCTGCTCGTCGGCGTACGGGTGCGGTCGGCGCGGTGGCGGGAGTGGGCCGCCCTCGGGGCGGGGCTGCTGGTCGCGGTGGTCGGCGGGTCGGTGATCCCGGTGCTGGCGGGAGCCGCAGCCGTGCCACTGGTGCGGCGGTGGCTGCGGACCCGGGCGCGGGAGCGGGCCCGGGTGGCGCGGGCCGCCGAGGTGGTCGCGCTGTGTGGGGCGGTGGTGGGCGAACTGCGGGCGGGAGCCCAGCCGGGGCAGGCCCTGACCGCGGCGATACGGCGCACGGTGGACGGCCCCGGTGGCCCGGGTACGGCGGAGGCGGGGGTGCTGGCCGCCGCGGCGTTCGGCGGGGACGTGCCTGGGGCGCTGCGGCAGGCGGCCCGCGAGCGGGGCGCCGAGGGGCTGGCCGGGATGGCCGCCTGCTGGCGGGTGTCGGTGGACGGCGGCGCGGGTCTGGCCGCCGGGCTGGACCGGCTGGAAGGCGCTCTGCGGGCCGAGCGGGACCGGCAGGAGTCGCTGCGCGCCCAGCTGGCGGGGGCGCGCTCCACGGCGGTGGTGCTCGCCCTGCTGCCCCTGGTGGGGCTGCTGATCGGCACCGGGCTGGGTGCGGATCCGCTGCGGGTGCTGCTGCACACCCCGATGGGGTGGGGGTGCCTGGTGGCGGGAGCGGTGCTGGAGGCGCTGGGGCTGCTGTGGTGCCGGCGGATCGTAAGGACGGGGGAGCGGTGATGGGCGGCTTCGCGATCCACAGGCTGGGGATGGC
Source organism: Streptomyces sp. NPDC058525 (assembly GCF_042719495.1). Lineage (NCBI taxonomy): Bacteria > Bacillati > Actinomycetota > Actinomycetes > Kitasatosporales > Streptomycetaceae > Streptomyces > Streptomyces sp. NPDC058525. The sequence continues at coordinate 59,245 of NZ_JBHXNP010000022.1, read as the reverse complement.
GCTGTGCCTGGCGCTGGCGGCGCTGTGCACGGTGGCGGCGCTGGCGGCGGGGATCCGGGAGCGGCGGACCCGGCGCAGGCTCGGGCTTCTGCTGGGGGTGCGGCCGGGGCGGCGGGAGCCGGTGTGGCGTGCCCGGTCGCGCGGCGCGGTGGCCGCCTGGGCCGGGCCGGCCGGGGCGCTGCTGGCGGGCTGGGTGCTCGTCGGCGGGATGGCCGGGGTTGCCGTCGGAGGCCTGGCGGCGCTCGGAGTACGGCGCTGGCAGGGCAGGGCGCGCCCGGCGGCCGGGGTGGATCCGAGGGAGGCTGAGCGTCAGCTGCCGTTCGCCGCCGACCTGTTGGCCGCCTGTCTGGCGGCGGGGGCCGGGCCCGTGGAGGCCGCCGAGGTCGTGGGGGAGTCGCTGGGCGGCCCGGTGGGCGAGCGGCTGGCGCGGGCCGGGGCCGAACTGCGGCTCGGCGGTGAACCGGGTGCCGGGTGGGGGAGGTTGGCGGAGATACCGGGCGCCCGCGCCCTCGCGGAGTGCCTGGAGCGGGCCGCCCGGACGGGCGCCCCCGCGGCGGAGCCGGTCTCCCGGCTGGCGTCGGCCCTCCGCGAGGACCGGACCCGGCAGGCCGGTGCCAGGGCGCAGAAGGCGGCGGTGCTCATCACGGCCCCGGTCGGGCTGTGTTTCCTGCCCGCATTTCTCGCGATCGGGGTCGCTCCGGTGGTGATCGGAATGGCCTCCGGACTTCTCTCGAACACCTGAGGTCACATGAGCCACGCACATTAACCACTCACATCAACAACGGAAATCAACAGGAGTAGTCATGAGGATCATCTGGTTTCGGATGCGGACGGCACTGAGCGGCCGCGGACGCGATGCGGGGATGTCCACTTCGGAATACGCCATGGGCACGATCGCGGCCTGTGCGTTCGCCGCTGTTCTGTACAAGGTGGTGACGAGCGAGGTGGTCTCCACGGCCCTTCAGTCGACCATCGGAAAGGCACTCGATGTGCCGTTCTGAGGACGATTCCGGAGCCGTCCGGGAAACGGGGGACCGGGGATTCGTCACGGCGGAGGCGGCCCTGGTCATTCCCGCTCTGGTGCTCTTCGCCGCGCTGCTGGTGTGGGCGCTGATGGCGGCGGCCGCGCAGATCCGGTGCGTGGACGCGGCCCGGGCCGGTGCTCGGGCGGCGGCCCGGTCGGAGCCGGCGGAGGTGGCGGTGGCGGCGGCCCGGGCGGCCGCCCCGTCGGAGGCGAGGGTCGAGCTGGAGCGGGAGGGCGACCTCTGGCGGGTCAGCGTGGCGGCCCCGGCTCCGGGCCCGCGCGGACTGCCGGTGCGGCTCGGGGCGCAGGCGGTGGCCCTGGCGGAGGACAGCGTGGGGCCGCCGCCGTGAGCCGGGACCGGGGTTCGGCGACGGTGTGGGCGGTGCTGGCGGCCACGGTGCTGGTCGCGGTGTTCGGCGGGGTGCTGCTGCTCGGCCAGGCGGTGGTGGCCCGGCACCGGGCGGCGGCCGCCGCCGACCTGGCGGCGCTCGCGGCGGCGGCGGCCTGGGCCCACGGGCCCGAGACGGCCTGTGCGGCGGCGCTGCGGGTGGCCCGGGCGCAGGGCGCGGCCCTGGCAGCCTGCGGGCTGCGGGGCGAGGTCGCGGAGGTCACGGCGCGCCCGGCGGCCGGGGCCTTCACCCCGGAGATCCGGGCCCGGGCGGGTCCGCCTCGGGAGGAGCCTGCGCCAGGAGGCGGGTGAGCAGGCGGATGGCGCCCCGCTTGTGGAGGGGGTCGTTGCCGTTGCCGCACTTGGGCGACTGGATGCAGGACGGGCAGCCGGCCTCGCATTCACAGGCCGCGATGGCGTCGCGGGTCGCCGTCAGCCAGGCGCGGGCCGTGTGGAAGGCCCGTTCCGCGAACCCGGCGCCGCCGGGGTGGCCGTCGTAGACGAAGACCGTGGGGAGGAGGGTGTCGGGATGCAGCGGCACGGAGACGCCGCCGATGTCCCAGCGGTCGCAGGTGGCGAACAGCGGGAGCAGGCCGATGGAGGCGTGCTCGGCGGCGTGCAGGGCGCCGCCGAGGATCTCCGGGTTGATCCGGGCCTCGTCGAGCTGGTCCTCGGTGACCGTCCACCACACGGCCCGGGTGCGCAGGGTGCGGGGCGGCAGGTCGAGTTTGGCCTCGCCCAGCACCTCGCCGGTGATCAGTTTGCGCCGCAGATAGGAGACGACCTGGTTGGTGACCTCGACGGAGCCGTAGCAGAGCCGGGCCGGGCCCCAGGGGACCTCGGTCTCGGTCTCCAGGACGGAGATGGAGGTGGTGTCGCGGGCGGTGGTGGAGAAGGGCGGGTTCGCCTCCTCGACGAGGGCCGCCGCGTCCTCCAGGTCCAGGTGCTTCACGAGATAGGTGCGGCCCTGGTGCAGGTGGACGGCCCCCTCGTGGACGGCGGTGTGGGCGGCCGATTCGTCGACCGTGCCCAGCAGCCGGCCGGTCGAGGCCTCGACGATCTGCACCGGGCGGCCGCCGCCGCCCCGGATGTCGGTCAGGTCCGAGGCCCGCTCCCGGCGGGTCCAGTGCCAGGCCGTGGCCCGCCGGCGCAGCAGCTTCGCGGCTTCGAGCTGGGGGAGGAGGTCCTTGGTCGCCGGGCCGAAGAGGTCCAGGTCGGCGTCGGTCAGCGGGAGCTCCGCCGCGGCCGCGCACAGGTGGGGGGCGAGGACGTACGGGTTGTCGGGGTCCAGCACGGTCGCTTCCACGGGCTGCCGGAACAGCGCCTCGGGGTGGTGGACGAGGTAGGTGTCCAGTGGGTCGTCGCGGGCGATCAGCACGGCCAGGGCGCCCTGGCCCGAGCGCCCGGCCCGGCCCGCCTGCTGCCACAGCGACGCCCTGGTGCCCGGGTAGCCGGTGATCAGGACCGCGTCCAGGCCCGAGACGTCCACGCCCAGCTCCAGGGCGGTCGTGGCGGCCAGTCCCAGCAGCTCCCCGGAGTGCAGGGCCCGCTCCAGGGCCCGGCGCTCCTCGGGCAGGTAGCCGCCCCGGTAGGCGGCGACCCGCCGGGCCAGTGACCGGTCCACCTCGGAGAGGCGTTCCTGGGCGATCACCGAGATCAGCTCGGCGCCGCGCCGGGAGCGCACGAAGGCCACCGTACGGACCCCCTGGACGACCAGGTCGGTCAGCAGGTCCGCGGTCTCCGCCGTGGCCGTACGGCGTACGGGAGCGCCCTTCTCGCCGCGCAGCTCGGTGAGGAGCGGAGGCTCCCACAGGGCGAAGACGACCTCGCCGCGCGGCGAGGCGTCTTCGGTGATCTCGATCACTCGGGTTCCGGTCAGCCGGGAGGCCGCCGCCGCCGGGTCGCTGGCGGTGGCCGAGGCCAGCAGGAACACCGGATCGGAGCCGTAGCGGGCGCACAGCCGCCGCAGCCGGCGCAGTACCTGGGCCACATGGGAGCCGAATACCCCGCGGTAGGAGTGGCACTCGTCGATCACGACGTAGCGCAGGGCTTTGAGGAAGGAGGACCAGCGGGGGTGGGCCGGGAGGATGCCGCGGTGCAGCATGTCGGGGTTGGTGAGGACGTAGTTGGCGTACTGGCGCACCCATTCGCGTTCTTCCACCGGCGTGTCGCCGTCGTAGACGGCGGGGCGGACCGCGTTGCCGAGCGGGGCGGCCAGCTCCCGCACGGCGCGCCGCTGGTCGGCCGCCAGAGCCTTGGTCGGGGCCAGGTAGAGGGCGGTCGCACCCCTGCCGTTCGGTGCCTCGGCGCCGTCCGCGAGGGCGGAGAGCACGGGCGCCAGGTAGGCCAGGGACTTGCCCGAGGCGGTGCCGGTGGCGACCACGACGGAGTCGCCGTCCAGGGCGTGCTCGGCCGCCGCGGCCTGGTGTTCCCACGGATGGGCGATCCCGGCCGCCTGAATCGCGGCTACTACATCCGTTCGGATGCGGTCGGGCCAGACTGCATGACGGCCCTCCCGAGGGGGCAAGTGCTCCGTATGGGTGATGCGCGCAGCCCGGGAAGGCCCCCGTGACAGGCGGTCCAGGACCGTGCCGGGAGTGGGTCGTGGGTCCGCGGGTGCCGTGGGCCGACCGGGGCGGTGAGTATTGGCCATTGGAACCGAGTGTGTCACTGGCGTGCGGGACAATGGTCCCAAGGCGTCGTGCGCGCCTGCCGGTAAGTGATTGAATGCCATCGCGGCAGCCAATCCCTCGCCTACCTTCGGGTGGGGAGGCCCCTGGGGGGCGCCGCTCGATAGCAAGGTGCTGGAGGATCCGTGGACCTGTCCCTGTCGACTCGCACTGTCGGCGACCGTACGGTCGTAGAGGTCGGTGGCGAGATTGATGTGTATACCGCGCCCAAGCTGCGCGAGCAGTTGGTCGAGTTGGTGAACGACGGCAGCTACCACCTGGTTGTCGACATGGAGCGAGTGGACTTCCTCGACTCCACCGGACTTGGTGTGCTCGTGGGAGGCCTCAAGCGCGTCCGCGCGCACGAGGGTTCGCTGCGTCTGGTGTGCAACCAGGAGCGCATCCTGAAGATCTTCCGCATCACCGGTCTGACCAAGGTGTTCCCGATCCACACCTCCGTGGACGACGCCGTCAACGCCACCGACTGACGGCTCCCGAAGGCAGGGAGCCGATAGGAGAGCGGGGGTACCGGGCCACTGATGGCCCGGGCCCCTGTCAAGGCACGCCCGTAGTCCGAGGGGGACGCGCATGGCCACCGTTGAACTGCGCTTCAGCGCCCAGCCCGAACACGTCCGGACGGCCCGCCTCGTCGCGGCCGCCGTGGCGCGCCGGGCCGGAGTGGAGGAAGCCGTCCTCGACGAGGTCCGCCTCGCCGTGGGCGAGGCCTGCTCGCGCGCCGTCGGACTGCACCGCAGCAACGGGCTGACCGCGCCTGTCCGGGTCGTCCTGACCGAAGAGGAGAAGGTGTTCTCCATCGAGGTCGGCGACGAGGTTCCCGGACCGGCCGGCGGCCCGGGCGATGCCGTGTCCGGCATCGACGCCGTCCTGGACCCCGATGCCGACGGCGAGGACGAGATGGGCCTCGCGGTGATCAGCGGGCTCGTCGACGACGTCGAGGTGACCAGTGGGGAATCGGGCGGGACCATCCGGATGAGCTGGCCCGTCTCGGGGGCCGCCGATCTGCCGTAGATCCACTGCGCGCGGATTCCTTCGTATCTTCCGATCTTTATCAAGGCCCTGCTGAGCAGGGCCTTTTTCATTTCCCTAGATCAATGAGCGGGCGTCAATGCCTTTGCCCCATTACCACTTTCGAGGGTAATGGAGTGACGCGATCTATTGCTGAGGAGCAAGAGCACGCCAATTCCGTTTCCTGCGCACTGTTTTGATCAGGGTGCGCTCCCTACAATCCGTCCACATCTTGAGCTCATCACGTCAAGGAGGACGAATGACGGGGCTCTTCACCCCTCTCGCGCCGGATCGCACCTCTGATCTGGCAGCCGCAGTACTCACCGATGACAACCGGCTCATCGTGATCGTCATCGCGGCCGTGGCACTGGCCGCTCTCGTCGTCGCGCAGATCCTGGTCCGCCAGGTCCTCGCCGCCGACGAGGGAACCGACAGCATGAAGAAGATCGCCGCGGCGGTGCAGGAAGGTGCCAACGCCTACCTGGGCCGTCAGCTGCGCACCCTCGGCGTCTTCGCCGTCGTGGTGTTCTTCCTGCTCTTCCTGCTCCCCGCCGACACCTGGTCGCAGCGGGCGGGACGTTCCGCCTTCTTCCTCGTGGGCGCCCTCTTCTCGGCGGCCACCGGCTACATCGGCATGCGGCTCGCGGTCCGCGCCAACGTCCGCGTCGCCGCCGCCGCACGCGAGGCCACCCCCGCCGAGGGCGAGCCTGCCAAGGACCTGACCGAGGTCTCCCACAAGGCGATGAAGATCGCCTTCCGCACGGGCGGCGTCGTCGGCATGTTCACCGTCGGCCTCGGCCTGCTCGGCGCCTCCTGCGTCGTCCTGGTCTACGCGGCCGACGCCCCCAAGGTCCTGGAGGGCTTCGGCCTCGGCGCCGCGCTGATCGCGATGTTCATGCGTGTCGGCGGCGGCATCTTCACCAAGGCCGCCGACGTCGGCGCCGACCTGGTCGGCAAGGTCGAGCAGGGCATTCCGGAGGACGACCCGCGCAATGCCGCGACCATCGCCGACAACGTGGGCGACAACGTCGGCGACTGCGCCGGAATGGCCGCCGACCTCTTCGAGTCGTACGCCGTCACCCTGGTGGCCGCGCTCATCCTCGGCAAGGCCGCCTTCGGCGACCTGGGCCTGGCCTTCCCGCTGATCGTCCCCGCGATCGGCGTGATCACCGCGATGATCGGCATCTTCGCGGTCTCCCCGCGCCGCAGCGACCGCAGCGGAATGGCCGCCATCAACCGCGGCTTCTTCATCTCCGCCGTGATCTCCCTGGTGCTGGTCGCGATCGCCGTCTACGCCTACCTGCCGGCCACCTACAAGGAGCTCGTCGGGGTCGAGAACGCCGCGATCCTGAACCACTCCGGAGACCCGCGCGTCCTGGCGGTCGTCGCCGTCGCGATCGGCATCGTGCTCGCGGCCCTGATCCAGCAGCTGACCGGCTACTTCACCGAGACCAGCCGCCGTCCCGTCCGGGACATCGGCAAGTCCTCCCTCACCGGTGCGGCCACCGTCGTCCTCGCCGGCATCTCGGTCGGTCTGGAGTCCGCGGTCTACACGGCGCTGCTGATCGGCCTCGGGGTCTACGGGGCGTTCCTGCTCGGCGGTACGTCGATCATGCTCGCGCTCTTCGCGGTGGCCCTGGCCGGCACCGGCCTGCTCACCACCGTCGGCGTCATCGTCGCCATGGACACCTTCGGGCCGGTCTCCGACAACGCCCAGGGCATCGCCGAGATGTCCGGGGACGTCGAGGGCGCCGGGGCGCAGGTCCTGACCGACCTGGACGCCGTGGGCAACACCACCAAGGCCATCACCAAGGGCATCGCCATCGCCACGGCCGTGCTCGCCGCGGCCGCGCTGTTCGGCTCGTACAACGACGCCATCGCGACCGCGGTCAAGCAAGTCGGTGCCAAGGCCGGGGAGATGAACCTCAGCCTGGACATCGCGCAGCCCAACAACCTGGTCGGGCTGATCCTGGGCGCGGCGGTCGTGTTCCTGTTCTCGGGCCTGGCCATCAACGCGGTCTCCCGCTCCGCGGGCGCCGTGGTCTACGAGGTGCGCCGCCAGTTCCGCGAGCACCCCGGGATCATGGACTACTCCGAGAAGCCCGAGTACGGGCGCGTCGTGGACATCTGCACCAAGGACGCGCTGCGCGAGCTCGCCACGCCCGGCCTGCTCGCCGTCCTCACCCCGATCGCCGTGGGCTTCACCCTCGGCGTCGGCGCCCTCGGCTCCTTCCTCGCCGGTGCCATCGGCACGGGCACGCTCATGGCGGTCTTCCTCGCCAACTCCGGCGGCGCGTGGGACAACGCGAAGAAGCTCGTCGAGGACGGCCACCACGGCGGCAAGGGCAGCGAGGCCCACGCGGCGGTGGTCATCGGCGACACGGTCGGCGACCCGTTCAAGGACACCGCCGGTCCGGCCATCAACCCGCTGCTGAAGGTCATGAACCTGGTGGCGCTGCTGATCGCCCCCGCGGTCGTGCAGTTCAGCTACGGACCGGACACCAGCGCCACGGTACGGGCGGTCGTCGCGGTGCTCGCGATCGGCGTCATCATCGGCGCGGTGTACGTCTCCAAGCGCCGCGGCATCGCCGTCGGCGACGAGCCCGAGTCCGGAGCCGCCGAGCGGGTGGGCCAGTCGGCCGACCCCGCGACGGTCTCCTGACCCGAGGCACGGCGGCACAGGGGGCCCGGGCCGGGCAGGGCCGGCCACAAGCCCCGTACGCCCGAACGGCGGACAGGCGGCGCGGACTGACGCGCCGTCTGTCCGCCTTTGTGCGTCGCCGGATGACGGCCGTGTATCTTCCGGGCCGAGAGCCTTCGAAGGGACCAATCCGGTGAACAAGAAGCTTGCGGCCGCAGTGTCGGGCGGTGCGGTACTGATGCTCGTCCTGTCCGGGTGCGGTGGGGACGACAGCGACAAGAAGGCCGACGCCTGGGCCAAGAAGGTCTGCGACCAGTGGCAGCCCGAACTCAAGAAGGTCGAGGCGGCCAACGCCGAGATCAAGCGCGTGGCGACCGAGAGCAGCAAGCCCGAGGAGGTCCAGAAGACCGACTCGGCGGCGTTCGCGACGATGTCCGAGTCGTACAAGACGATGGGGACCGCGCTGCAGGAGGCGGGAGTTCCGCCGGTCAAGAACGGCCAGGCGACGCTGGACGCGGCGGTCAAGGGCTTCGAGGAGACCTCCAAGGGCTACGCCGACCTGAAGACCAAGATGGACGCGCTGGACGCCAAGGACCAGACGAAGTTCGCCGAGGGGCTCAAGGAGCTGGCGGGCGGCCTCCAGGAGGCCACGAAGGGCGGCAAGGACGCCCTCGCCCAGCTCAACGCGGGCGGCCTGGACAGGGCGATGAACAGCCAGAAGGGCTGCCAGGTCACGGCGCCCTCGCCGTCGCCCAAGTAGCCCGGTGGGGCGCTGAGCTGACGGTGGCCGGGGCGGCCGCGTTCCGGAAGGGACGCGGCCGCCCCGTCGCACGTCCGGGCCCGGGACGGCCCGCACCAGCCCCGCAACGGCCCGCAACGGCCCCAGACGGCCCGGAACGGCCCGCGGCGCCCGCGCGGGCGCACCGATCGACCGGTCCCAGCGGCCACAATGGTGGGGTGAGTACCACCAGCCTTCCCTCGCCCGACCACGCCGCCGAACTGCGCACCGCTCTGCTGGCCGCCGGCTTCACCGCCGACGGGCTGCTCGACCTGCTCGGCGCCCCCGCCTATGCCGCGCTCGCCCGCAGCGAGACGGTCCCCGCCCTGCGCGCCACGCGCGGCGGCGGTGACGGGGCGCTCGCCAGCCTGGTCCGGCTGTTCCTGCTCCAGCAGCCCGTCCCGTACGTGCACGCCCGGGGCGCGCTGCCCGTCGAGGCGGCGCTCGCCGACGGCTGGCTGCGGGCCGAGGGCGACGAGGTGCACGCCACCGTCGACGTGCGCCCGTACGGCGGGCCCGACGGCGAGGACTGGTTCATCGTCTCCGACCTCGGCTGCGCCGTCGGCGGGGCCGGCGGGATCGGCAGCCGCGAGGAGGGCGTGGTCCTCGGGGTCGGCGGCGCCTCCACCACGCTGGCCGGGATCACCGTCCGCGTCCCGGTGGGCTCGGCCCTGGACCTGGGCACCGGATCGGGCATCCAGGCGCTGCACGCGGCCCAGCACGCCACCCGGGTCACGGCCACCGACGTCAACCCCCGGGCGCTGGAGTTCACCCGGTTGACGCTGGCACTGTCCGGCGCCCCGGAGGCGGAGCTGCTCACCGGGTCGCTCTTCGAGCCCGTCGGGGACGCGACGTACGACCTGATCGTGTCCAACCCGCCGTTCGTGATCTCCCCCGGCGCCCGCCTCACGTACCGGGACGGCGGCATGGGCGGCGACGACCTGTGCCGGACGCTGGTCCAGGAGGCCGGAGCGCACCTGAACCCCGGCGGGTACGCGCAGTTCCTGGGCAACTGGCAGCACGTGGAGGGCGAGGACTGGCACGACCGGGTCCGCTCCTGGGTGCCGCGCGGCTGCGACGCCTGGATCGTGCAGCGTGACGTGCAGGACGTGACGCAGTACGCCGAACTGTGGCTGCGGGACGCGGGCGACCACCGGGCCGACCCCGCCGAGTACGCGCGGCGGTACGAGGACTGGCTGGACGAGTTCGAGGCCCGCAAGACGAAGTCCGTCGGCTTCGGCTGGATCACCTTGCGCCGGACGGACGCGGCCGAGCCCTCGATCGTGGTGGAGGAGTGGCCGCACTCGGTGGAGCAGCCGCTCGGCGAGACCGTGCTGGCTCATTTCGCACGCCAGGACTACCTGCGCGACCACGACGACGCGGCCCTGCTGGAGGGCTATTTCCAGCTGGCGGTCGAGGTCGTGCAGGAGCAGGTCGGCGCGCCGGGCTCGGAGGATCCCGAGCACGTCGTGCTCCGGCAGAACCGCGGAATGCGGCGCGCGACCAAGGTCGACACGGTCGGAGCGGGTTTCGCCGGAGTGTGTGACGGCTCACTGAGCGCGGGCCGGATCCTGGACGCGATCGCGCACCTGGTCCAGGAGGATCCGGTCGTGCTGCGGGACCGGACCCCGGAGGCGATCCGGATGCTGGTCGAGCAGGGCTTCCTGGAGCCCGTCACGGGTCCCGGGCGGTAGCCGGAACCGGGATGTAACCCGGGGTTCGCCCGCCGTATCCGGACGGCTGGAAGGCTCTCGCGCAGCGGGATCCGGGGGGATCCCGGGAGCGGCCCAGGGGTAGGGAGAGCGGCATGGAGAACGGTCCGGCGATCTTCTCGGGCGCCGTGTTCCTGCTGTTCGGGGCGGCTCTGCTGGCCTGGACGGGGGCGCGCGCCCTGAGCGGCGCGCCGGTGGCCGAAGGAGTGCGCCCCACTGTGGCCGTCCCGCTGGCGCTGCTCGCCGGCGGGGTGTCGCTGGCCCTCGGCGCGTGGTGCCTCGCGAGGCCCTGAGGCGGGGGCCCCGGCCGCTTGGTTCCGGCTGTTCGGGGCGGTGCGGAGGGCGGTGCGGAAGCCGGTGCGGGGGAGGTCCGGGGAGGGGTCCGAGGGCGGGGCCAGACGGCCCCCCGGACACTCGGCCCGGTGACCGGCAGGGGCCCGGCGCGGCATCCGGGCGGCAGAACCGGCACTTGTCGGGTTACCGTTCGAGTGGCCGTTGCGGGCTTGTGCCGTTTGACACGGGGGCGGGTTGTACCGTCACACTCCGCAGCGTCGCCGTACTGCGACCGAGTGCCGACCGGAGAGAAGAGCCAAGTTGTCCCCGACTAGCGAGACCGCAAAGGGCGGCCGCCGACTCGTCATCGTCGAGTCCCCTGCCAAGGCGAAGACGATCAAGGGCTACCTCGGCCCCGGATACGTCGTCGAGGCGAGCGTCGGGCACATCCGCGACCTCCCGAACGGCGCGGCCGAGGTTCCCGACAAGTACACCGGCGAGGTCCGCCGCCTCGGCGTCGACGTCGAGCACGACTTCGCGCCGATCTACGTCGTCAACGCCGACAAGAAGGCCCAGGTCAGGAAGCTCAAGGAGCTGCTGGCCGAGTCCGACGAACTCTTCCTCGCCACCGATGAGGACCGCGAGGGCGAAGCCATCGCGTGGCACCTGCAGGAAGTCCTCAAGCCCAAGGTCCCCGTCCACCGGATGGTCTTCCACGAGATCACCAAGGACGCGATCCGCGACGCCGTCGCCAACCCGCGCGAGCTGAACCAGCGCATGGTCGACGCCCAGGAGACCCGCCGCATCCTCGACCGCCTCTACGGCTACGAGGTCTCGCCGGTCCTGTGGAAGAAGGTCATGCCGCGGCTGTCGGCCGGCCGTGTCCAGTCGGTGGCCACCCGCCTCGTCGTCGAGCGGGAGCGCGAGCGCATCGCCTTCCGCTCCGCCGAGTACTGGGACCTGACCGGAACCTTCGCCACCGGGCGCACCGGTGACGCCTCCGACCCCTCGACGCTGGTCGCCCGCCTGAACACGGTGGACGGCAAGCGCGTGGCCCAGGGCCGCGACTTCGGCTCGAACGGGCAGCTCAAGAGCGAGGTGCTGCACCTCGACGAGGCGAACGCCCGGGCGCTCGCAGCCGCGCTGGCGGACACCGCGTTCGCCGTGCGCTCGGTCGAGTCCAAGCCGTACCGCCGCTCCCCGTACGCCCCGTTCCGTACGACGACGCTCCAGCAGGAGGCCTCGCGCAAGCTGGGCTTCGGTGCGAAGGCGACCATGCAGGTGGCCCAGAAGCTGTACGAGAACGGCTTCATCACCTATATGCGTACCGACTCCACCACGCTGTCGGACACCGCGGTGTCGGCGGCGCGCGCGCAGGTCACGCAGCTCTACGGGGCCGACTACCTGCCGGAGAAGCCGCGCGTCTACGCGGGCAAGGTCAAGAACGCCCAGGAGGCGCACGAGGCGATTCGTCCTTCGGGTGATCGTTTCCGCACCCCGGCGGAGACCGGTCTGACCGGCGACCAGTTCCGCCTCTACGAGCTCATCTGGAAGCGGACCGTCGCCTCCCAGATGAAGGACGCGGTCGGCAACAGCGTCACCGTGAAGATCGGCGGCCGGGCGGCCGACGGGCGCGACGCCGAGTTCACCGCCTCCGGCAAGACGATCACCTTCCACGGCTTCATGAAGGCCTACGTCGAGGGCGCGGACGACCCGAACGCCGAGCTCGACGACCGCGAGAAGCGCCTGCCGCAGGTCGCGGAGGGCGACGCGCTCGCCGCCGAGGAGATCACGGCGGACGGCCACTCGACCAAGCCGCCGGCCCGCTACACCGAGGCCTCGCTGGTCAAGGAGCTGGAAGAGCGCGAGATCGGCCGCCCGTCGACGTACGCGTCGATCATCGGCACGATCCTCGACCGCGGCTACGTCTTCAAGAAGGGCACGGCGCTCGTGCCGTCCTTCCTGTCGTTCGCCGTGGTGAACCTGCTGGAGACGCACTTCGGCCGGCTGGTCGACTACGACTTCACCGCGAAGATGGAGGACGACCTCGACCGCATCGCGCGGGGCGAGGCCCAGTCCGTGCCGTGGCTGAAGCGCTTCTACTTCGGCTCGGAGGACGCGACCGAGGTCGTGCCCGCCGACGGGGACCACCTCGGCGGTCTGAAGGAGCTGGTCACGGACCTGGGCGCCATCGACGCCCGGGAGATCTCCTCCTTCCCGGTCGGCGAGGGCATCGTGCTGCGCGTCGGCCGCTACGGGCCGTACGTGGAGCGGGGCGAGAAGGACGCGGAGGGCCACCAGCGGGCCGACGTACCGGACGACATGGCTCCGGACGAGCTGACGGTCGAGTACGCGGAGGAGCTGTTCGCCAAGCCGAGCGGCGAGTTCGAGCTCGGCAAGGACCCGGTCAGCGGCAACGAGATCGTCGCCAAGGACGGCCGTTACGGGCCGTACGTGACGGAGATCCTCCCCGAGGGCACGCCGAAGACGGGCAAAAACGCGGTCAAGCCGCGGACGGCCTCGCTCTTCAAGTCGATGAGCCTGGACACGGTCACCCTCGACGACGCGCTGAAGCTGATGTCGCTGCCGCGCGTGGTCGGCGTGGACGCGGAGAACGTGGAGATCACGGCCCAGAACGGCCGCTACGGCCCGTACCTGAAGAAGGGCACGGACTCGCGGTCGCTGGAGACCGAGGACCAGCTCTTCTCGATCACGCTGGACGAGGCGCTGGCCATCTACGCGCAGCCCAAGCAGCGCGGCCGGGCCGCGGCCAAGCCGCCGCTGAAGGAGCTGGGCACGGACCCGGTCAGCGAGAAGCCGGTGGTGGTCAAGGACGGCCGCTTCGGGCCGTACGTGACGGACGGCGAGACGAACGCGACGCTGCGGCGGGACGACGACGTCGAGACGATCACGCCGGAGCGGGGCTACGAGCTGCTCGCGGAGAAGCGGGCGAAGGGCCCGGCCAAGAAGACGGCGAAGAAGGCCCCGGCCAAGAAGGCCCCGGCCAAGAAGGCTCCGGCGAAGAAGGCGACGGCGACGAAGACCGCTGCCGCGAAGAAGACGACGGCGGCCAAGAAGACGACGACCGCGGCGAAGAAGACCACGGCCAAGAAGACGGTCGCGAAGAAGGCGGCGGCCGCCCCGGCTGACGAGTAACCGCTGGGGGGCTGGGTTGCCGCGCTGCGGCAATTCCAGCCCCGCCGGCGTTTGAGGCGCGGGGGCTCGGGGGCAGAGCCCCCGCAACGGCGCCGCATGTGTCGGCCGCGCCGGGTCCCGGGGCGGGTCCCGGGGCGGGGCCCCGGAGAGGTGGGGCCGGGGTCACACCGGACCTTGTCCACAGGCTTCCGCACCCGCCAAGCGCAGCGGATAGGCTGGGCGGATGACGCGAGCCGAGCAGCCAACGGTCGTGACCGCCCCCGAGAACCCCACCTACGACGAAGCCCTAGCCGCGGATTCCCGCGAGCGTGCGGTGCGCGCACTGCTGCGCACCCCAAGGCTGCGCCGGCTGTGGAGCGCCCAGTTGGTGAGCGGCATCGGAGATGCCCTCGCGCTGCTGGTGCTGGTGCTGCTGGCCCTTCAGGCGGCCGCCACCGAAGGAGCCTTCGGCGGCGGCTACCGGGGCGCGGCCCTCGCCGTGGCCGTCGTCTTCGGGGTCCGGATCCTGGCCACCCTGTTCTTCGGAGCTGTCCTGCTGGGACCGCTCTCCGGTCTGCTCGCCCCGGGCGGCAAGCTGGACCGCCGCTGGACGATGATCGGCGCCGACGGGGTCCGGCTCGGGCTGTTCGTCGTCGCCCCGCTGTGGCTCGACTGGATCCCGGCCCACGCGCTCACCGCGCTGCTGGCCACCGTCTTCGTCGCCGGCGCCGCCGAGCGGCTGTGGACCCTGGCCAAGGAGAGCGCCGCTCCGGCCCTGCTGCCCGCGCCGCCGCCCGAGGGGGCGACCGTACGACCGCTTCCGGACCACCTGGACGCACTGCGCCGGCTGAGCCTGCGCACGGCCTTCGCGGCGCTCCCGGTCGCCGCGGCCGCGCTGCTCACCGCCACCCTGGTCGGCAAGGCCCTCGGGCTCGGCGTCGACTGGTTCGCCGCGAACCAGGCCGCGCTCGGCTCGTACGTGGCCTCCGGCCTCTTCGCGGCCTCCGTCTCGCTGCTGCTGCCGCTGGTGCTGCCCGGCGGGAAGACCCCGCGGCCGCGCTCGCCGCTGGAGGGCCTGCGCGCCCCCAAGGCGGGGGACCGGCCCGACAAGGGCCGTACCGGCGTCATCCCGCTGCTGGTCCTGGCCTGCGCGTCGGTCGCCGGAGCGGTGTCCTGCGCCGTGGCCGTGGCCGTACTGCACGCCTTCGACCTCGGCGGCGGTCCGGCCGCCTTCGCACTGTTCGTCCTCGCGCTGGTCGGCGGCACCGCCGCGGGCATCCGCGCCACCCAGGCCGGCAAGGTGCTGCCCGCCCTCTCCCGGCGCCGGCTGCTGGCCCTGGCCATAGCGGTGGCCGGGCTGTCGCTGCTGCTGGCCGGGCTGGTCGCGGATACCGCGACCGGGCTGTTCCTGTCGCTGCTCGCCGGCGCCGCCGCGGGTGTCGCCGCCAACACCGGGCACACGCTGCTGGACCAGGAGACCGAGGAGTTCCGCCGGGCCCGGGTCACCGAGCACCTGCACGCGGTCGTACGGGTGGCCGTGGCGCTCGGGGCCGTCGTGGCGCCGGTGCTCGCCGCGGTGATCGGGCCGCACCGGCTGGGCGGGGGCGAGGTCGTCGTCGCACACGGCGGCGCCGCCTTCACCCTGATGCTCGTCGGCGCGCTGCTGCTGCCGGTCGCGGCCGTGGTCCTGGCCAAGGCCGACGACCGCAGCGGCGTACCCCTGCGGCGCGACCTGCGCGAGGCGCTGCGCGGCGGGGAGCCGGTGCAGGCCCCGTCCGGCACCGGGTTCTTCATCGCCCTGGAGGGCGGTGACGGGGCCGGCAAGTCCACGCAGGTGGAGGCGCTGGCCGACTGGATACGGGGCAAGGGCCACGAGGTCGTCGTGACGCGGGAGCCGGGGGCCACTCCGGTGGGCAAGCGGCTCCGTTCGATCCTGCTCGACATCTCCTCGGCCGGGCTCTCGAACCGTGCCGAGGCGCTGCTGTACGCCGCCGACCGCGCGGAGCACGTGGACACGGTGGTGCGCCCGGCCCTGGAGCGCGGCGCGGTGGTCATCTCCGACCGCTACATCGACTCCTCCGTGGCCTACCAGGGCGCGGGCCGCGACCTCTCCCCGACGGAGATCGCGCGGATCTCGCGCTGGGCAACCGACGGGCTCGTTCCGAACCTGACCGTGCTGCTCGACGTGTCGCCGGAGGCGGCGCGCGAGCGGTTCACGGAGGCTCCGGACCGGCTGGAGTCGGAGCCGGCGGAGTTCCACCAGCGGGTGCGGTCCGGGTTCCTGACCCTGGCCGCGTCCGACCCCGGGCGCTACCTCGTGGTCGACGCGGGCCAGGACCCGGACTCGGTGACCACCGTCGTACGGCACCGGCTGGACCGGATGCTCCCGCTCTCGGAGGCCGAGCTGGTGGCCCAGGCCGAGGCCCGGCGGCTCGCCGAGGAAGAGGCCCGGCGCAAGGCGGAGGAAGAGGCCGCGCGCAAGGCGGAGGAAGCCCGGCTCAAGGCCGAGGAGGAGGCCCGCCTCGCCCGCGAGGCCGAGGCGGCCCGGATCAAGGCCGAGGCGGAGGCCGCGCGCAAGGCCGAGGAGGAGCGGATCCGCGCCGAGGAAGAGGCGCGGGCGCGGGCCGAGGCCGAGCGGCTGCGGGCCGAGGCCGAGGAGAAGGCCCGGGCGGCCGAGCAGGAGCGGCTGCGCCGGCAGGCGGAGGAGGAGGCCCGGCTGCGGGCCGAGGCCGAGGAACGGCGGCTGGAGAAGCAGCGGCGGGCCGAGGAGGCCCTGCTGAAGGCCGAGGAAGCGCGTCGGCTGGCTGCTGCGGCGGCTGCCGAGGCGGCGGCCCAGGCGTCGGCGGCAGCGGCGGCTTCGGCTGCTGCGTCGGCTGCCGCTCCGGCTGCCCCTGCACCGGCTGCTCCGGCCACGCCGGCTCCGGCTCCCGAGGCCCAGACTCAGGCCCAGGCCCAGGCCCAGGAACCGGCTTCGGCTCCGGACGCGGATGGTCCGCATCCGGACGACGCGGTGACGCTCGAGACGCCGGCGCTCCGGCGGGTCGTCCAGCCCGACGACATCACGCAGACGGTCCCCGTCCCGAAGGTCGACACGACGAAGCCGCCGGTACGGCCGACGGACGAGACGGCCGTACTGCCCCCCGTGCGGCCGACGGACGAGACCGCCGTACTGCCCCCCGTACGGCCGACGGACGAGACGGCCGTCCTGCCTCCCGTGCGGCCGACGGACGAGACGGCCGTTCTGCCTCCCGTACGTCCGCAGGCCTCGCGGCCCACGGCCCGGCGCTCCGAGGAGAACCCGGCCGACCGGGTTCCGCCGGGCATCTTCCGGGACTCCGGAGGCGCCGCGGCGGCGGGCGAGGACCGGACGCGCGAGCTCCCGGTCCTCGGCGAGGACGGCCGCCCGCGCCGGCCGCGGTCGGACTGGGCCGAGGAGACCCCGCTGGACGATCTGCCGACGCTGGCGGACGAACTGCTGGGCCGCCGCCGGGACGACGAGCACGGCGACGACGACGAGCGGGGCCCGCGTCGGCGCCGCTGACCTGGGCGGGACCGGATTGTCAGTGCCGCGCGCCACAATGGGTGCACGCAGAGTGAAGTGAAAGGTGGTGGGCGGGATGCCCGTGTGGGACGACCTGGTGGGACAGGAGCGGGTGCAGAGGCAGCTGGCCGCCGCCGCCCGAGATGCCGACGCCCTGGTCACGGCCACCACGGACGGGACGGCGCCGCCCGCCGCCTCCAAGATGACCCACGCCTGGCTCTTCACCGGGCCGCCCGGCTCGGGGCGGTCCACCGCCGCCCGGGCCTTCGCCGCGGCCCTGCAGTGCACCAGCCCCGACCGCACTCTCGGGGGTGAGCCGGGCTGCGGGTTCTGCGACGGCTGCCACACCACCGTGATCGGCACGCACGCCGATGTGGAGATCGTCCGCACCGACCTGCTGTCGATCGGTGTGAAGGAGACCCGCGAGCTCGTGCGCCGGGCACAGCTCTCCCCGGCCGTGGGCCGCTGGCAGGTCATCGTCCTGGAGGACGCCGACCGGCTCACCGAGGGCGCGGGCAATGTGATCCTCAAGGCCGTGGAGGAGCCCGCTCCGCGGACGGTGTGGCTGCTGTGCGCACCCTCGCTGGAGGACGTGCTGCCCACGATCCGCTCGCGCTGCCGGCACCTGACGCTGCGCACCCCGCCGGTCGACGCCGTGGCCGAGGTGCTGGTCCGGCGCGACGGCATCGAGCCCGCCGTGGCCGCGGCCGCCGCCCGCGCCACCCAGGGCCACATCGGCCGGGCCCGCCGGCTCGCGACCGACGAGTCCGCCCGCTCCCGCCGGGCCTCCGTGCTGAAGCTCCCGCTCCGCGTCGACGACGTCGGCGGCTGCCTGAAGGCCGCGCAGGAGCTGGTCGACGCCGCCGCCGAGGATGCGAAGCAGGTCGCGGAGGAGGTAGACACCAAGGAGACCGAGGAGCTGAGGGCAGCGCTCGGCGCCCAGGCGGGCGCCGGCAGCCGGATGCCGCGCGGTACGGCGGGTGTGATGAAGGAGCTGGAGGACCGCCAGAAGCGCCGCCGCACCCGCACCCAGCGTGACAGCCTGGACCTGGCGCTGACCGACCTCACCGGCTTCTACCGGGACGTGCTGGCCCTGCAGCTCGGTTCGACCGTGGCCATCGCCAACGAGGAGATACGCCCGGACCTCGACCGGATCGCGCGCGCCTCGGGTCCCGAGCGGACCCTGCGCCGGATCGAGGCGATCATCGCCTGCCGGGAGGCCCTGGACCGCAATGTGGCGCCCCTGCTCGCGGTCGAGGCGATGACGATGTCCCTGCGCGCGGGCTGACCGGCTCGTCGGCGTCCACGCGGGGTTGACCGGCTCACCCGTACGGGCGGACCAGCCGCCCGGGCCAGGACGGTCCCGTTCCGTTCCCGGTCCGTGCCCCGCCCGGCGGGGGCCGCGGCACGGGCGGGGCCGTCAGGAACTCGGCCGCGGGCTGCTCCCGCCCGGCAGGACGTAGGCTCCGAGGATGGACACCAGTCGCCTGCTGCGTACCACCGGGACCGTGATCGCAGCCGCCGGGCTGCTGCTCGTCGGATGCTCCTCCGGCGGGTCGGCAGGGCCCCGGGCGGCCGCGTCCTCCGGTTCGGCGCAGCCGTCCCCCGATCCGGCGGCGCTGCGCCCGTACTACGAGCAGAAGCTGAGCTGGCGCGACTGCGGTGTCCCCGGGTTCGAGTGCGCCACCATGAAGGCCCCGCTGGACTACGCGAACGCCGGCTCCGGCCAGGACGTCGACATCGCCGTGTCCCGCCGCCAGGCCACCGGCCCGGGCAAGCGGCTCGGCTCCCTGGTGGTCAACCCGGGCGGCCCGGGCGGATCCGGCATCGGGTACCTCCAGGCGTACGCGGGCATCGGCTATCCCGCCGCCGTCCGCGGCCAGTACGACATGGTCTCCTTCGACCCGCGCGGGGTGGACCGCAGCAGCCCCGTCGAATGCCTGACCGGCCCGGCGATGGACAAGTACACACAGGTGGACCAGACCCCGGACGACGCGGCCGAGCGGGCGCTGCTGGTGGCGGCCTTCAAGGAGTTCGCGGCCGGCTGCCAGGCGCACTCCCAGCGGGTCCTGCCGCACGTTTCCACGGTCGACGCGGCCCGCGACATGGACATGCTGCGCGCGGTGCTCGGCGACGAGAAGCTGACGTACGTCGGGGCCTCGTACGGCACCCTCCTGGGGGCCACGTACGCGGACCTCTTCCCGGGCCGGGTCGGGCGGCTGGTGCTGGACGGGGCGATGGATCCCTCCCGTCCGGCGCTCGACCTGAACCGGGACCAGACGGCGGGCTTCGAGACGGCTTTCACCGCCTTCGCGAAGGACTGCGCCAAGCAGGCCGGGTGCCCGCTCGGCACGGGCGGTCCCGATGCGGTGGCGGCGCGCCTGAAGGAGTTCTTCCGCAAGCTCGACGCCCAGTCCGTGCCCTCGGGCGACGATGCCCGGCCGCTGGGCGAGGCCCTCGCGACCACCGGGGTGATCGCGGCCCTGTACGACGAGAGCGCCTGGCCGCAGCTGCGCGAGGCGCTCACCTCGGCCATGGACGGCGACGGGGCGGGCCTGCTGAGCCTGGCCGACAGCTACTACGAGCGCTCGCCGGACGGCGAATACGCCAACCTGATGTCCGCGAACGCCGCCGTCAACTGCCTGGACCAGCCCCCGGCCTTCACCGGCCCGGACGCGGTGCTCTCCGCCCTGCCCTCCTTCGAGAAGGCCTCCCCGGTCTTCGGCACGGGCCTGGCCTGGGCCTCGCTGAACTGCACGTACTGGCCGGTGAAGGCCACAGGCACGGCCAAGCCGCTGGCCGCGAAGGGCGCCCCGCCGATCCTGGTCGTCGGCACCACCCGCGACCCGGCGACCCCGTACAAGTGGGCCGAGGCCCTGGCGGACCAGCTCGACTCCGGCACCCTCCTCACGTACGACGGCGACGGCCACACGGCGTACGGCCGCGGCAGCGACTGCGTCGACACCGCGATCAACCACTACCTGCTGGAGGGCAAGGTCCCGCAGAAGGGCAAGAAGTGCTGAGGCGCTGAGCCGCTGAGCGGCTGGCCGAAGCCGAGGCATTCACCCCGATATGTGACCTACGTCCCACCCCTGCGAAACCTGGTTCAGGGCACCCGCCGAGACCCTGTAGACTTGGCGCCGCTGCTGATGAGAGCACCTCTTCGAGGGAATACTTGTCTGACCAGCGGTGCCGCCTTAGCTCAGTTGGCCAGAGCAACGCACTCGTAATGCGTAGGTCTCGGGTTCGAATCCCGAAGGCGGCTCTGTAGAAGCCCCAGGACTCACTCGCCGTGACCTGGGGCTTTTGCTATTTCCGGGATCGGTCGGCGCATGTGGCGGCCGGGGCCCGAAACCCCATGCGTGAGCGATGCGTGAGCGGAGGGGCCGTCAGCCCTTCCTAGCGGCCTTCTTGGCCTTGCTCTTCTGCTTCCCCTTGGCCTTCGCCTTCTCGGCCCGCTTGGCCTTCTTGGCGGCCTTACGGGCCCGCTCCTCCTGCTCCGCCTTGCGTTGGAGCGGGACCAGCTTGGCTGTGGCCTCGGCGGCGCTCTTGCCGACGTGGGGGAGCACGCTCTGGTAGATGTCGCGAGTGATCCGGGTGTCGCTGTGGCCGAGGGTGTCGGACACGATCTTGATGTCGATGTCGGCGGCCAGCATGAGCGTGGCCGCTCCGTGCCGCAGATCGTGAAGCCGGATCGGCGGAAGCCCGGAGGCGGCCACCAGCCGCTCGAAGAGATCGGTCACCTTCCCTGGGTGCAGCCAGGAGCCGTCCTCCTGGGTGAAGACGAGCCCGGTGTTCACCCAGGCCGGCCCCCACTCCGCACGGTCGGCCTCCTGCTGCTTGCGGTGCCGCTCCAGGACGCCGACGGTGTCATCGTCGAGAGCGACGACGCGGAAGCCGCTGTCTGTCTTCGGCTCCGACGCCTCGACCTCCCAGCCGTCCTGGACGAGCTGCCCAGTCACGGTGAGGGAGTGCCGGTCGAGGTTGGTCTCCGACCAAGGCTGCCCGCACGCCTCGCCACGCCGCAGACCGCGGAACGCGATCAGGTGCCACATCACGTACAGCCGGTCGTCGGCGACGAAGTCGAGGAAGGCACCTGTCTGTTCCGGCGTCCAGACCATCACGGGGGAGGGCTTCTCGCCGGTCTGCTCCCACTTGGCGACCCGCTCGTCCGTCCACACGAGCGCCTTCGGCTTGCGCACCGGATCGATCTCGACGTGGGCCGCCGGGTTGAACGTGATGATCTGCTGCCCGATCGCGTCGTTCAGGGACGCGCGGAGCGTGGCCTTCACGTGCTGGCGCGTGGCGGGGCCGGTCACACGGCGGAAGGCCGGCATCGCGTCGAGCGCCGCCTTCAGGGCCTTCCGGCGAGCACGGTTCTCGGCCCCCTTCCACGGGATCGTCGCCAACTCCTCTACGGCAGCACGCCGCTGGGCGTTCTGCTCCAGGATCTCGGCGTTGCCGTCGGCGATGGCCGTGAACATCTCGCTCAGGTGGCTGACCCGGAGCCGGTCGAGGCGACGGTGCCCGATGTGCGGCTTGAGGTGCACGCGGATGTCGGTCTCGTAGCGGCTGATGCCCGACTTCCGGATCCGCTTGCCCGCCAGCCACCGGTCGAGCCACTCGGCCACGGTCAGGCTTCCGACGAGGTCCTGGCCGGCCTTGAGCCGCCGCCGGGTCTCCTCCACGGCGGGCAGGGGCAGCTTCTCGCGGCTGACCTCGGCCAGCATCTCGGCGACCAGCTGAATGCCTTCGGGGTCGTCGACCTCCACGAGCCCCAGGAGGGCGCGCACGTGGTCGAGGTCAGCCTGCGCCGCCTTGGCGTTGGTGTACCCGCCACGGGCGAACGACCGTCTGCTGCCGTCCTCGCGGGGTGGCAGCTCCTGGCGTATGGAGTAGGTGCAGTGGTTCCTGCTGTTGCGCTTGGGGCAGGAAGTACCGAGTTCCTTGCCGGTCTTGGGGTCGCGGCAGGAGCAGCGGCGGTAGGTAGAACCCTTCAAATGTCTTCCTCCTGGTAGTCGTCGTCGAACGGGCTCGTGAAGCGGGGCATCAGAAGCGGGGGCGTGCCGCCCTCCTCGCGGATGGAGGCGCGCACGCGGCGCAGCCGTTGCTTGGCGAGAGCGGCTCTTTCGGCGTAGAAGGCTTGGGCGCTGAGGGCTTCCTCGCGTTGAGTGGCGTTGCTGGCCGATTTGGCCTTCCAGGCTTCGTGTTGCTCGCTGGATTCGGCGGCGCTGAGGGCCCGCTGCTCGCTCTCGTGCTCCTGGAACATGCGCAGCATGAGATCCAGGGTGAGCGAATCGGGTTCGTCGCCGGTGAACCATCGCATGGCGTCCCAGGTCTGCACGCTGTCCCGCAGGGGGAGCTTTTGGACCCTTTCGATGTAGCCGACGGGGTAGATGAGGCAGATCGGACTCGTGTGGAGCGCCTTCGCGAGCACCATGACGTCGACCAGCGGGAGGCTGGCTCGGCGGCCGGATTCCATGTTGGCGATCACATTGCGCGGGATCCGATGCCCGATCTCCTCACAGGCATCGGCCAGCTCCTGCGCGCTCATGCCCAACTCCTTCCTGCGTCGTCGCACCTCCCTGGCCACGGTCGCCATGACTTGGTCCACCCACTCTGGGAGGTCGTCCTCGTCTTCATCATCGAATCCACGTTGTGTCATGGAGACACATTAGCTCGCCCAGACTTGTTTCTCGTAGGCCCGGAGTCGGACGTGAGGACCGCGTTCGCCGACGGCTGTGACGAGAGGAGCGCTGCGTGCGCGAGAACCCGAGTGGAACCGGGTCGAAGGGGATGAGTCGCGAGGAGGTCCTGGCCCTGCCAGCTGCCATTGACCTGGACACCAGCAACCGCGCGCTGGGTCTCGGGCGGAGCAAGGGATACGAGCTGGCCAAGCGGGGCGAGTACCCGTGCAAGGTCCTGCGGCTGGGCAAGGCGTACCGCGTGGTGACCGCCGACCTGTTGGATCTGCTGGGTCTGGCCGCTTGAGGGCGAGAGAAGGTAGCAGACCCTTCTGCGCTGAGCTGACACAGAAACGCTGGACTGTGCCCGGGGTCGTACGTACTGTTCGTCGTCGCCCTGCGTGGCCAAGTGCCCACGAGAGACGAGCGAGCCCCTGGCAAGCCGACGCTGGAGGCACCCGCAACATCCCCATCCGCGACCACACGGTCAACCCCGGAGGCCTGCACGGCCGCGGCCACCGGAGAAGGAGCTGCCCCTTGGAAGCTGCGATACCTGACACCGAATCCGTATCCGGTACGGCCACTTGGCCGCCGACCGCGATCCCCGGCCAGCCGGGCGCCCACCTACAGGATTCACAGCCTGTGGGTGCCGAAGCACCCGAGAGCCCTGTGGAGGAGGTCCGGCCCGCCAAGGAGGACGCCCCTCTTGTCGGCCCTCTTACTGAGGGCGCGCAGGTCCTGTGCGACCTGCGCGCAGAGATCAGCCGCTATGTCATGCTGCCGAGCGATGAAGCACTCTCGGCGGTGACGCTGTGGGTGGCCGCCACTCACCTGCAGACCGCATGGCAGCACGCCCCGCGCTTGGCGGTGCTGGGCCCGGCCAGGCGGTGCGGCAAGTCGCGGCTGCTGGACGTCATCACCGAAGTCGTCCACAATCCGCTGATCACGGTGAATGCCTCCGCCGCCGCGATCTTCCGGTCGATCACCGACGTCCCGCCTACGCTGCTAGTGGACGAGGTCGACACGATCTTCGGCTCCGTGAAAGTGGCGGAGAAGAACGAGGAGATGCGCGGCCTCCTCAACGCGGGCCACCAGCGCAACCGTCCCACCCTGCGGGTGTCCGGGCCCAACCACGAAGTGGTCCAGTTCCCCACCTTCGCGATGGCCGCCCTCGCCGGCATCGGGAACCTGCCCGACACGGTCATGGACCGGTCCATCGTCCTGCGCATGCGCCGTCGCGGGGGCGACGAGAGCGCCGAGGAGTTCCGCGTCCCGCGGGACGTCGCCAAGCTCCACGATCTGCGTGACCGCCTCAAGGTGTGGCTTCTCCCTCGGCACACGGAGGCAATGGATCTGGTGCCGCTCATGCCGGTCCGAGACCGGGCCGCCGACACCTGGCAGCCGCTGATCGCCGTGGCCGACCTCGCTGGTGGCCAGTGGCCCGCCCTCGCACGCACCGCGTGCGCGCGGATGGTCGCCGCCGAAACCGAGGCCGAGGAGGATCACCCCGGCGGAGCACGGATCCTCGCCGACATCCGCCGCGTCTTCGCAGCCCAGCGCGAGGTCGACAGCCTCACCACCGAGGAACTCCTGCACTACCTGTGCCAGGACCCGGAGGGCCCGTGGGCGGAGTGGGGGCGAGGTGGGCTGAAGCCTCGTGACCTCGGCGCGATGCTGCGCGAGTTCGGCATCCGCTCCGGCAACGTCCGGCTCGCCGACGGAACCCAGCGCAAGGGCTACATGCGCCACAAGTTCCTCGATCCCTGGCGGCGCTACTGCCCCACTGTCCACCCCGTCGGCCCCACCGGTCCGCCCAGCGAGAGCTGACACCCGAGCCGCCACGGTTGCCGTCCTTGCCGTCCCTGCCGTGACACCGCAGGTCAACAGGCATGCGGCCAAGACGGCAACCGGGCCCAAGACGGAACCCACCCAGGACGGTACCCGCATCCGTCTTGCCCCGTCCCCAACGTCTTGGCCCGTATCACCCCAGGTCACAGGGCTGCCGCCCGAGACGGCAGACGACAAGTTGCCGTCCGCTAGGCGATAGCGCCCGCACCCGAAATCGGCGGGGAGACCCCGCCCTCGCATGACGCCCAAGACGCCCGCAGGGCCCCGCCAAGACGGAAGGCCGGCACGCCCCCGTACCGGCCCTGACCTGCGATTTCAACGGCCAAGACGCCTAAGACACCTCACACACCCCCGAAGCCACGTAGGAGCATCCCCACACCCATGACCACCCTTGCCGCACCCACCACCACGAAGCACGAGCCCAGACGTGACGGAGCACCGTCCGGAGGCGGGAACGAAGTAACGGTCGCGCAAACCGCTGAGCGGTACACGCTCGCAGCGGCCGGGGCCGTCATCGTGGCCCTTACCGCCGGAGCGTTCTGGCTCTCGTACGCGCACCTCGCCGAGGTCGCCGGACGCCACGGTCTGGCCGCCTCCCCCGTCCGCCAGTGGGCCTGGCCCGCGACCCTGGACGCGTTCATCGTCGCCGGCGAGCTCCTGATGCTCCGCGCAGGATTGCGCCGCGTCACCGACTGGTGGGCGATCGCCCTCACCACCA
The DNA here is from genome assembly GCF_042719495.1 of Streptomyces sp. NPDC058525. NCBI lineage: Bacteria > Bacillati > Actinomycetota > Actinomycetes > Kitasatosporales > Streptomycetaceae > Streptomyces > Streptomyces sp. NPDC058525. Next base: position 33,808 of record NZ_JBHXNP010000022.1, on the reverse strand, counting down.
CCGGTTCCCTCGGCTCCATCGCCCTCAACGTCGCGGGTGTCAGCGGCACCCGGGGCACCACCACGGTGCCGCTGCTGGACTACGTGGTCGCGGCTGTACCCCCAGCCGCTGCTCTCCTGGCCTTCGGCGTCCTCATGCGCCAGATTCACGAGCACGTCGCCTCACCCGCCACCCCACGCAGCACGGATGACCGCAATCGTCCAACGGCGGTCTCCGTCCTACTCCCGGAGGCCGAGGGGAGCGCCTTCGACGGTCGACCCGAACCCATGGGCGACGAGCCAGAGGGACCCGGGGCCATCGCAGCCGAGACTGCCGCGGAGCCGGACGATGACCCCCGCGAGGCTGTCGCACCCGCGGCCCCGTCCCGGAAGGTCGGGCGACCGACAACCGGTGACCTGGACGACTTCCTCGCGATTGTGGAGAGGCTGGAAGGGGAGCCGACGCTGAAGCAGATGCGGGCGGCCATCGAGGGCGAGGGCCACTCGATCAGTAACGAGCGCCTGGGGAAGGTCAAGAGGGAGCTTGCGGATCTCCGCAAGCAGCAAGCCCTGACCGGAACCACGCCCGGACACTGACCGATATTCACCGCAGGTCAACGCCGGTAAGGCCGGACGGGACCGTGGCTGCTGCCTGACGGCCGCGGTCCCCGTCGATCACCACGCGATCCCCGTCCCCTCGCCACCGGCCCGGTCCCCAGCCCGCGAGCTGTGCTCCACGTTCCCTGCGCCGTGGCAGCCATCCGCCGCATTTCGGGGACAGTCGGCCATCCGGTCAGCTCTGGCTGCCGCGCGCCGCAACTCGTGCCAACACCATGGGCGCCCGCCCTCCGACCCCGTTTGTCCCGCACTGTCAGCCCACCCCCGCATCGGAGAAGCACGCCGTGACACTCGACCCGAACGACCCCGACTCCACGTCCTCGCTGGTCTCGAAGCAGAACGCCCGTTGGCGGACCGCGTTCGGGATGACCGCCCCTGGCGGAGCCAGTAGTACCCCGAGTCCGACTCAAGGTCGGCCTTCGGGGATCTCCGCCCCGGGGGTGGCGGAGACGGCCCAGCGCCAGGGGGCGCCGGACCGTGAGGTCGGGTCCGAGGGCGGCCACGACCAGGACACGCTCCACGCCGCCCAGCGCGACATCCTCCACGCCGAACGCAACGCCGAGCCCGCCGCCAGCGGCGAGCCGACGGTCAAGAGCGCCCAGCCCACGATCCGCCGCTTCACCGGCAACAAGCGCGGCGACCGCGTCGGCCCGCTGCGCTTCACCGACGACGAACGCCCCCGCCTCCAAGAGGCCGCCGCCGAGCACGGCTACAAGGGCGAATCCGGCTTCGCCGCCGACATCGTCCTCGCCTTCATCAACGGCAGGTTCACCGCCAACCTGCCCCTGTCCGAGGACCGCCGCCGCACGCACGTCTTCCGCGCCCAGGTCTTGCGCCAGTGCAACCGCATCGGCGTCAACATCAACCAGATCGCCCGCGCCCTGAACAGTGATCTCACCCCGCCAGACATACGCCAGCGCCTCGACGAGCTCCACGACTTGCTCACCCTGATCGCCGAGACCCTGCGCGAGCCCGCCAACCCGCAGGAGGTCCGACAGCCGTGATAGCTGCCATCAAGCCCTCCGGCGCCAACACCCGCGGACTACTCGCCTACCTCTACGGCCCTGGCCGACACGACGAGCACACCGACCCGCACATCGTGGCCGGCTTCGCCATGCTCGCCATGCCCGACCCCGGCCGCGACGAGAACGCCACCCTCACCCAGCTCGCCCGCTACCTCGACGAACCCGTACGCCTCCGCAACAGCGAGTTCGGCAAGAAGATCACCGACCACGTCTGGCACTGCCCCGTCCGCGCAGCCCCCGAAGACCGCCACCTCTCCGACGCCGAATGGGGCGAGATCGCCCAACGCATCGTCGCCGCAGCCGGCATCGCCCCCGAAGGCGACGACCTGGCCTGCCGCTGGATCGCCGTACGGCATGCCGACGACCACATCCACATCCTCGCCACCACCGTCCGCGAGGACGGCCGCCGCCCCAAGCTCCACGACAGCGGCATCCGCGTCGGCGACGCATGCCGCCAGATCGAGAAGGACTACGGCCTGCGCTGCCTGAAGAAGGGCGACCGCACCGGAACCCGCGCCCCCACCCAGGCCGAGATGCACAAGGCCCAACGCCTTGGCTGGGAGCAGACCAGCCGCGAATGGCTCCAGAACCGCATCCGCGCCGCCATCCCCCACGCCAGCACCGCCGCGGAGCTCCTCGCCTACCTCGAAGCCGACGGCATCGCGGTCAAGGCCCGCCGCGGACCGTCCGGAGACCTCCTCGGCTACGCCGCCGGCCGCCCCGGCGACCTCAACAAGGACGGCGAACAGATCTTCCACCCCGGCGGAAAGATCGCCCCCGACCTCACCCTCCCCAAACTCCGGGGCCGCCTCGAAGCCGGCCAGCCCGAGGAACACCCCACCGCCCGCCGCAACCGGCCCGCCACCAACTGGCACCAGGCCACCGAAGCCCTCGACACCTTCCGCACTGACCTCACCGACGACACCCACGCCCAGGCACACATCACCGCCTTCGGTGAACTCCTCGAAGCCACTGCCCAGAAAGCCCCGACCCACCTCCGCGCCGAACTCCAGGCCGCATCAAAGTCGTTCGCACGCGCCCAGCGCTCGCAGATCCGGGCGGAAGACCGCGCTGCCCACGCCATCCGCATGGCGGCTCGCGACATCGTCCACACCGCCACCGGCCCCGACGGCAGCGCCCTCGCCGCCCTCATCGCAGCCCTCCTGTGGGCCGGAATCATCGCCAACCGCTGGCACGATGCCAAGGGCCACGCCCACCAAGCCGACGCCGCCCGCCAAGCCCTCCACCACCTACAGGCAGCTGCCGACCAGGCCCTCACCCCCACGCTCGTCGTACTCGAGCAGCGTCAACCGAAGGAGGGAGCCCAGCGCACGCTCGCCCATGACGTACGCGCCTCCGTCCCCGACCAGGCCGACCGGATCCTCACCGACCCCAGCTGGCCCGCCCTCGCCGCGCTCCTGGCCGACGCGGAGGCCCGAGGCCACCAACCCCACCAGCTCCTGAAGGAGGCCGCAGCCCAGCGCGAACTGAGCACAGCCCGCCAACCAGCCCGTGTCCTGATCACCCGCCTCCAGCACACCGGCCGCAACCCCAGCCCCAACCCCCGTGCCGAAGCAGCCCGCCGACGCACAACGGCATCGTGGACCGGCCAGCCGGGACAAAGCACGCAGCCGCCCACCGCGCCCGCAGCCCCGCCGAACCGCCCACGACGCTGAGCTTGCCGCCTTCATGACCGACGAGGACCTCATCGAATACGACCGGCTGGGCGCCATCGTTTCTGCGGGCGCCGACGGCTTCCTCCCGCACGAGAACTGAGCGCAGGGGAGGGGCAAGGCCACGTGCACGGGCCACGACCAGCGGCCGGGATGTCATCCCGGCCGCCGGTCATGTTGTCGTGTTTGCGCTTCTGGCACGGGCATCGGCGCCGCGGTCTACCGGCGCAGCTCTTCCTCGATGAGGCGCGCGATAGTCGGCCACGGAACACGCAGGACGCTGAAGAGAGACCAGTAGGCGAACGCTTCGCGGACGATGGCGCTGACGCCGAGTTGTGCAACATCAGGGTCAATCGTGCCAATGACCCGTCGTGTGACGCCCCCAGCCCCGCGAGGCGCGGGATTGATTCCGTGGCCAAGGAGGAGCGTGGCAGTGCGGATGGCATCCAGCATCCATGGAGGTGCCGCGTCAGCGAAGCGCCCGTAAATCAGGTCGTGCCAGTGTTGCTGGGTGCGCGCCCAGGCGAGGCGTTCCAGACCGGTGCCGAGGTCTACTGCCATGCGGGTCGGATCACCGACGTTCCACAGGAGGACGATGTCGCCAATGCTGAGGCCGAGGTGGCGGAAGTGCAGCGTGATGCCTGCGACCTCGCGTCGGCGCCACGGGGTGAGAGTCCCGTGGACGCTCACGTGGCGCGCGTGGAACCCGAGTTGGGAGAGTACGGAAAACCAGCCGTCGAGAATGGCCCCGTACTCGTCAAGACGCTCTACGGGCTGGATGTGGGAGACGTTGACGAAGGAGGTCAGGAAGCCGTCGCACAGATCACCCGACGCGTCGCGTTCGCCAGTGAAGCGAACGACGGGCTGGGGGAGGAACCCGCGGCGGTACGTTTGAGGCTTGCCATCCTTGAGGAGCGGGTCGAGTGCCTGGACTGCCGAGATGGTGAGCTCTGTGTCGCGCCCCCAGCGGAGCGGGAGACAGTCGTCGCGTGAAGCGCCGACGTTGGCGAAGGCGGTCTCCAAACTGTGGAGGAGTTCCTTCCACGAGGGCGGCCGACGCGGCGGGCGGTAAGGGGTACCTCGGTGTGGGTGCTGGATCTCGATGCGGGGGCCGTCGACGGTGAACTCCCAGTGGGGGCCTAACGCCGCGCGAAGCACGGTAGGTATTCGCAAGGCCAGGGCGTCGCCGGCCCCTATGCTGGCTGCAGTCAGCACGATCGGGCTGCCATTGCCGAGAAGTGCCGCGCGGGGTCGAAGCGGCGCAGGCCGATCTCTTGGACCTGACTGTGGTCGAGGTCCTCAGCCTGCTCGATGACGTGTGCCAGCCGATGGGCCGCCGCCTCGTCGTCCCCGTCGGGGTCGGCCACGGTGATGGCGCCGGTCTGGTCGCACAGGGCGGCTTCGGCGCAGGTTCCGGTGCGCCAGGTGAGGGCGGCCATGGGGGTACCGGCGCGGAGGGACTCGCCGAAGACGGCGGCGCCAGCCTCCACGTAGGTACGGGCGTACGTGTAGACGAAGACAGAGGCATCGCGGATGGCTGCGGTCTTGGCCGGACCACCCAGTTCGCCCACCCAGTCGACGTGGTCCGTGCCGAAGAGGCGGCCGTGGCTCTGCACGTAGTCGTGATCGAAGACCGGGCCGACGATGCGAATCTTCCGGCCGAGGATCTGAGCGGCGCGTACGGCCAGGTGCGGTGCCTTCTCGGCGTCGATGCGGCCGAGCCAGACCAGATCCTGTCCTGCGACAGCCGGCGGCTCCTCCTCGTTGAGGCCGAGGTGCACGGCCAGCTCGGGGATCGGCTGGTGGTCGGCATACCGCTCGATCATCTCGGGCGAGTAGCAGTAGAGGCGGGACCGCTTGCCGTCGAAGGCGGTGACAGTGTGCTGGAATACCGGCGAGTGCTGGAACGTGGCGACTTCGCAGTCCAGCGCGTTCCAGGTGCGGGTCCAGGCAGGCAACGAGGGGTACTCGTGCCCCACGACCAAGAGGTCGTACCCGGTGTCGCGGAGCTCGCGCTCGGCGAGCGACCCGGCGGTGATGTCCTCCAGGCGGACCGGCTTCCGGACCCAGTCGTTCTCCAGGTCCGTGAGCCAGCCCTGCCCGAGGAGGTGTACGTCGGCGCCTGCGGCTCGGGCGCCTACGGCGACCGCCCACAGCCATCGTTCGATCCCGCCGTACCCGGCGGGTGGAAAGGCGTAGCTACCAGGGAAGTCGCAGACGCCGACGAGCACTTATGCCTCCGGTGTTCCGTCCGCCGAGATACGGCGGAAGCCGAGGTACGGGAAGAGAGATTCGGGAAGAACGAGGGAGCCGTCCTGCTGCTGGCACTGTTCGAGGAGCGCGGCCACGGTGCGTCCGATGGGCAGGCCGGAGCCGTTGAGGGTGGCGACGAGCTTGGGCTTGCCGTCCTCGCCTCGGGTGCGGATGTTCGCGCGGCGGGCCTGGAAGGTGCCGAAGTTCGAGATCGAGGAGATCTCGCGGTACGTGTTCTGGCTCGGGATCCAGACCTCGATGTCGTACGTGAGCTGGGCGGAGAAGCCCGTGTCACCGGCCGCCAGCTTGACGACGCGGTAGGCGAGGCCGAGCTCCTTCAGGCACGCCTCGGCGTGGCCGACCATCGTCTCCAGCGTGGCGTCCGCGTCCGCTGGCTCGACCATCTGGACGATCTCGACCTTGGCGAACTGGTGCTGGCGGATCAGGCCCCGGGTGTCACGACCGTACGAGCCCGCCTCGGACCGGAAGCACGGAGTGTGCGCGGTCAGGGACAGCGGCAGGTCGGCCGGCGGGATGATCTCGTCGGCGTAGAGGTTGGTCAGCGGTACCTCGGCCGTCGGGATGAGGAACAGTTCACGGTCGGCTACGCCGGTCTTGAACAGGTCCTCCTCGAACTTCGGCAGCTGTCCGGTGCCGGTCATCGTCTTGCGGCTGACCAGGTACGGGACCGCGTGCTCGACGTATCCGTGCCGGCGGGTGTGGATGTCGAGGAAGAGCGTCGCCAGGGCGCGCTCCAGGGCAGCGCCCGCCCCGCGGGAGACGACGAACCGGGGGCCCGACAGCTTCGTCGCCCGGGCGAAGTCGAGCATGCCGGTGCTCTCGCCGAGGTCGACGTGGTCCTTCGGCTCGAAGGAGAAGGCCGGCGGGGTGCCGACGCGGCGGACCTCGACCGCGAACTCGTCGGAATCGCCGTCCGGGGCCGCGTCGTCCGGCAGGTTCGGGATGGTCAGGAGCAGCTCGCTCAGCTCCTCCTGTACCTGCTCCTGCTCGGTGTCGATGTCCCGGATCTGGTCCTTCAGCTCGCGGGCGCGCTCCTTCAGCTTGGAGATGTCGCCGCCCTGCTTGGCCATCTGCTGGACCTCGCTCGCCACCCGCTTGGCCTCCGCCCGCAGCTCGTCGGCTGAGCGGATGCTCTGGTTGCGCCGGGACTGGAGGTCTTCCAGCCGGGACAGGTCCAGGGAGTAACCGCGACGAGCGAGCCGACGAACTGCTTCGGCACCCATTTCAATCAGGGCGCGGGCGTCATGCATGAGGAAGATCCTTTTTATCCAGCGAGTGGGATGGGGATACCCCATCGACGTTAGCAACCGTCGCCCCCTCGCTGATCCGCAATATCGCCGCGTCACTGGCGCCGGTGATCTCCCTACGCGCACCCGAATCAAGATCGCCCAGGAGTGCGGTGATCAGAATGGGCAGCTCGTCATCGGTAATGGCGACCGGCTCGACGTACGGGGCCTCGGGGAGGAACAGCGGCATGGCCTCCCCCTCCGCGCGGTCGCGGTACCAGAGGAGGACCGAAACCAGCAGGCCGTGCCCGACGAGGACCCGGGGCCCAGGGCGCTCCAGAGCCCCGAGCACTCCGGCGAGCATCCGGCGGATGCCCTCGCGCTGAGACTCGGAAGCGCCGGGTGGGCGCTCGCCGGAGCCGTGCGTGTCGAGCCAGACGGCGTATTCGAGGAAGGGGCTGCTCTCGAATTCCCCGTAGTCCAGTTCGTTCAGCCGGGGGTCGACCACGAGCCCGGCGGACGGGACACCCATCAGCAGCGAGGTCGTCTGGCGAGCCCTCGGGAATTCGCTGGTCAGCCACGTGGCCACCGAGTGCAGGGGGAGCGTGGTCCAGGCGCGGCGCAGGGAGTGCCGGCCTTCCTCGTTGAGGTGGATGTGCTTGGTCGGGTCGCCGTTGACCAGGTAGCGCTTGCTGTAGTTCGTCTGGCCGTGACGGAGGACGTACGTCGTCATCGGTCACCCCCTGCTCCAGTAGCCAGCAGATCGGACAGGACCGCGGCGATCTTCGGTTCCGCGGGGTCGCGAATCTCCCTGTAGTAGAGGAGGCCATCGACAGCGAGGGCCCTGCACCACGGCAGGATCTCCGGTATGGGGATACGGGAGATTCGAGCGGCGGTGGCCAGCCGATCGGCCATCCCCCGTTCGAGGTCGTAATAGACGCTCCAGAAAGCCCAGTCGAAGACTGCGTCACCTTCCACAGGGTGTGGATCGATCAGGCGTGGTTGCCGCCGCGCGTCGAAGATGACGTTCTCCGCGTACAGGTCCGCGTGCAGGACTGTCGTCCGGTCGGGGGCTTGGCTCAGGCTGGCGAGCCCGTGACACGCCTCCCGTACGAGTCCGTCATGGGTGCCGAGGTCGAGCGCCTGCGCTCGTTGGTGGATGCGAGGCAGAACGACCTCGCGCATGAAGTCGGTCAGCATGGGCACGCCCGATCCGGGCCTCCGGCGGCCAAAGGCATGGAGCCTGTGGATCGCGTCGGCCACCGATTGCGTCGCCCGTGCGGGACGATGGGCGCCCCCGGGCCGTCCGCCGACCAGCTCCAGGGCCGCCACCGAGAGGTCATCCGCCGCCTCGGCTACCTTCGCGGTCGGGCCGCCTGCCCATATCCGTAGCGCGGTGATCTCGTGGCGGTAGCGGATGGGATCGACCCACGCCTTCAGAACCAACCGGCTCCCGTCGGGTGCCACGGCGAGCGCGACCGCAGAGGCGTGCCCGGCATCGTGGTAGCCCCTCAGCGAGAGGTCCCACCGCTTGGCCGCCTCGGCCAAGAGGCCCGGGGCGGCCTCCAGCCACTCCTGGACCGACGGACCGTAGTGCGCGAGCAGCCGCTCCCGACACCCCGAGGGCACATATCCGAGCGTCTGCGCCGCCATCAGCTCAGCACGATCCCGTCGGAGACCAGCTCGTCGGTGAGGGCGGGGAAGCCCTCCAGCGCCTCGGCCACGAGCGCCTGGACCTTGTCGGTCTCGGCGTCCGGGGAGGACAGCCGGATCAGGATCCGCCACGGCTGGTCGAGGCGCTGGCCGGTGGTGCTGACCAGGTGCACCTCCGCATGCCCGTCGGTGGCCTCGTGCAGCCGCTCGGCCAGGCGCTGGGCGGCAATGTTGTACAGCTTGCCGACGTGGTAGACGGGGTTCTTGCCGTTGGCGCCCTCCAGGTTCATCGGACGCAGCGGTGTGATCAGCCCGTTGACCCGGTTGCCGCGGCCGACGACACCCTCGTCGCCGGACTCGATCGAGCTGCCGGTGTACGTCAGGTACAGCTCGTCCTTCTCCGGGACGTCGCGGGCGTTGAGCCTGAAGCGGGCCGGTGCACCGGGGAGGCGGAGGCCGGCCATGCGGTAGCACTCGGCCAGGACGGTCTCGGCGTTGCGGACGTACTCGGCGCGGCTGCCGACGTGGCGCGACTTCTGCGGGACGCACAGGACGATGTCGGCCTGGTCCCCGTCCCAGTAGCCCATGAGCTTGACGTCGGAGCCGCACCAGGCGTGGGAGAGGGTGAAGTCGCTCTCGCCGGAGAAGTGGTTCACCAGCTCGCGGACGAACGACTCGAAGGCGTTCTCCGGGGCCCAGCCGGTGCCGAGGGAGGTGTCGTTCGAGAGTCGCACCCGACGCTCTCGCAGGTCGTCGATGGAGCGTGGGTTGAACCAGCGGGTGCGGTCCGGCACCGCGTCGCCCGTGAGGACCGCGCCGGGGCTGGAGTTGCTGGTGATGTTGAACGTGATGTCGAGGTGGTCCGACACTTCCGGGAGCCGCTCGGCAAAGAACGCCCTGACCTCGGCCTCGACGATCTCCTCAACGGGGATTGCCTCGCCTCCGCACATGGGCGCGGCCCGCCCGTTGACCAAGACACGGACCGGGGCCGTCATCCCACCAGCGCCGTAGCGGACCTCGCTGGCCCCGCCGAGGAGCGCGAGCTTGTCGAAGTTGTGGTGCAGCACGGCGCCGAAGCGCTGGACGGTGTGGTGGCTGTAAGCGCGGGACAGCCGCTCGGCGAGGTGGTCGGCCAGGGTATCGGGGTGGCCGAGTCCCTTCCGCTCCACGATGGTCGTCGCGTCGGGCTTGGTGGTGCCCGTCTCGATGGACAGGAAACCGCCCTCAGTCGTGATGGTTTTGCGCATGACAAACTCCGATCTCTCTGCCTGAAGAAGACGGGTGCGACGGATGAGCGTCATTAGCCAAAGCCGCTTGATGCAGGTTGAGTTGCTCGCATTTCTCAGCGGCGTTCTCGGTCTGTTGCGACAGTAGCCAGGGCGCCCCGCGACACCCCGGAAAATCCTTCCGGGGTCCACTTCGGCCACGAGGTGATGATCAGGACATGCGAGGGATGACAGAGAACCTGACCATCGGGGAGCGCGTTGCCTGGTATCGGCGGCGGCGCGGCCTCTCCCAAGAGGTCCTGGCCGGCCTCGTCGGCCGTACCACGGACTGGCTGAGCAAGGCGGAGAACAACCGGATCGAGCTCGATCGCCTCTCGGTGATCACTTCACTCGCCGACGCCCTCGACGTCTCCCTCGGAGACCTACTCGCGGAGCCGACGCTCATGGAGTGGTCGGCCGACAGCGGCCACCACACAGTCCCCGCGCTACGCGAAGCGCTGATGGACTACAAGCAGCTCACGCCCCTGCTGGGCCCTACACCCGATGACGAACCGCCTGCCCTGCAGGACCTTCGAGCCAACGTGGGCGACGTCCTCGACGCCTACCAGGCATCCCGCTACGGCTTCGCCACCCGACGTCTTCCCCTCGTCCTAGCCGACGCGCTCGCCGCATCCCGCGCCTACTCGGGGTACGAGGGGGAGGAGGCCCATGCTCTGCTCGCCCTCGCCTACCACGGAGCAGCCATGGTGCTGGGGAAGGTCGGAGAGCCCGAACTGGCATGGATCGCCGCTGACCGCGGTCTGGCAGCCGCGCAGCACAGCGGACGAAGCGAGGTCACAGGTTCGCTTTTCCGAGCGGTCACGCACTGCCTCCTGGCCACCGGACGCTTCACGGCAGCGGTCCAGCTCGTGAACGACGCGGCAGCCGTCATGCAGCCGGAACTGGGCACTGCAAACGACGAGTACCTCTCGGTGTACGGCACGCTGTTCCTCACCGGGGCGATGGCCGCCGCACGAGCAGAGGACCGGGCAGCTACGCAGACCTTCCTCCGAGAGGCCGACGAGACCGCGCAGCGACTCGGCGCCGATGCCAACCACATGTGGACAGCCTTCGGTCCGACGAACGTCGCGATCCACTGCGTAGCCACCGCCGGCGAACTCGGCGACATCCAGATCGCCGCGGACCTCGGCGCACGCATCGACACCAGTGGAATGCCAGTGGAACGGCGCGTGCGGCACAGCCTCGAAGTTGCCAGGGCGCTGAGTGCCTGGAACCGGACCGACGAAGCCCTGGCCGTCCTCCTGGAAGCCGAACAGGCCGCCCCCGAACAGGTCCGTCACCACTACATGAGCCGAGAGTTGGTCATCGGCTGGATACGCGGTACCCGAGGCCGGCCCTCCCATCCCGTTGCCGACCTGGCGCGCAGGCTCCGCATTGTCGCTGGCGGCTAGAGTCGAATCCGTGAGCGAGAACGAGCATGAAGCGAAGATGGCCCACCCCCGCATGGCGGCCGGCGCTCTCTTCTTCGACGAAGCTGATCGAGTCCTCCTCGTCGAGCCGTCGTACAAGGACTACCGAGACCTCCCCGGCGGATACGTCGAACAGGGTGAGTCGCCCCGACAGGCCTGTGTGCGCGAAGTCCACGAGGAACTGGGCATCAAGCCCCACATCGGCCGCCTCCTCGTCGTCGACTGGGCGCCGAACCCGGGAGAGGGAGACAAGGTCCTCTACCTCTTCGACGGCGGCCGCCTAAGCGCAGACCACCGCCAACAGATCGCACTCCAAGCGGACGAGCTCCGCGGCTACGACTTCCACGTCGCCGAGCAGGTGCCAGACCTCACCATCCCCCGCCTCGCGCGCCGAATCGCCGCAGGCATCCAGGCCCGAGCGAACGGTCTGACTGCCTACTTGGAACACGGACAGGCGCCGGAAACAGGGGCCTGACCACACGCGTGCAGGAAACCCGTCTCCGCCAGCCGGGGCGCGTAGACCACTTCATGCAGCCCGCCGCAGCAGCTCGGCGTTCCCTGCCAGCGCCGGACCGAGCCCGGCGGCACGCGCTGCCACTCCCTGAGAATGTGCCCACCGCCGGGGAAGCGCATCTCTGAGCTCCGGCTCGGCCACCCAGCTTGGCCAAGGCCCTGTCGTTCACCCATGGCCTGCTCCATGCCCAACAGGGGGCCAGGCCAGTCCCCTCAGCGCGACCATCACCCATGACAGCCCGTGTCACCAACGACGCTATTACGAACGGGACCTGGACTGAGCAGGCCTCCAGTGGACAACTCTTCTTAAAGATCACTCACGCCCGACCAGCCCCTTTCGGTAGCATGCTCCGAACGGGGGATTTCGGCTGACGTGGGATGAGTGCAGCGCACTCACCGCACAAACCCGAGCAGTCCTGTCATGTGTCGCTTCGCGGAGCACACAGACGAACCGACCACACAGGACTGACCGGGTGCACCGGGTACGGAGCGTGAAGATGGACTTCGACGTTGCCGCGCCTGACCCTGCCGGCATGGTGGCGTCGCTCAGTTCGCTCGGCTACTCGCTTCCCGCCGCCGTCGCAGATCTTGTGGACAACAGCGTCTCCGCAGAGGCCAAGAACATCGACGTCGACTTCACGTGGGACGGACAGGGCTCCTGGATCTCAGTGACGGACGACGGCAAGGGGATGACGGAGCCCGAGCTGGTGACCGCCATGACGGTGGCGGCCCGCGGCCCATCCGCCGAGCGGAGTGCCATGGATCTCGGTCGTTTCGGTGTGGGGTTGAAGTCCGCCTCGTTCTCCCAGTGCCGCAAGCTCACCGTAGCCACAGCCAAGGACGGGATCTGGCACGTTCGGACGTGGGACCTCGGTGTCGTGGAGCACTACAAGGAGTGGCGGCTACTCCGTGACCCCGGCGACACAACCAGGGCCCTCCTGCGTCGAATCGCGGGAAGCATGCAGCACGGGACTGTCGTCCTGTGGGAGCAGCTCTCCGGCTACCACAACACCGCCGTGGCCGGCGACGACGAAAAGACGCAGGCCCAGTTCTATGCGGAGGTGGAGCGTACCGAAGCCCACCTCTCGATGGTCTTCGCGCGTTTCCTGAAGCGTCCGGTCCGGTGCCGGATCCGGGTGCGCGGCTCCGACCTCTCCCCGTGGGACCCGTTTCTGTCCACGCACCCGTCGGTACAGCGGATCCCCTGGGAGCCTTTGCCGTTGGGATCGCAGTCGGTGCGCGTGGAGCCCTTCATCCTCCCCACGGCACAGCGTCTCTCGGAGGCCGAATACGAGTCGGCTGCGGGGCAGAGGGGATGGCTGGGGCAACAGGGGTTCTACGTCTACCGCCGTGACCGCCTGATTCTGGCCGGTGACTGGCTGGGGATCCGCGGCCTGAAGCGCGAAGAGAAGTACAACCTCGCGCGGATCGCCGTGGACATCCCTGCGGAGGCCGACGCGGACTGGGGCGTGGACGTACGCAAAGCGAGCGTGGTTCCCCCCGTCTCCTTGCGCCGTCACCTGGAGAGGATCGCCAGGTACACCCGCGAGGCGGCCTCCCGTTCCGCACGACAGCGTGGTCAGGTGGTGTCGCGGGCGCACGGTGACCCCCTGAGGTTTGCCTGGAATGTGAAGCGTCACGACGGCCGGATCACTCTGCGTATCAACAGAAAACACCCCTTGGTGAAGGCAGCGATGGATGACCAAGGGGGCAATCCGGAAGTCGTCCGCTCGATGCTCCGCCTCCTTGAGGAGACGGTCCCGGTCACGGCGCTCCGCATGCTCCACGAGACCGACACGGTCGACGACCCCGAACCCTTCGGCGGTCCAGGGCCAGCCGCTCCCGAGACCGTCGACATCGCTCGCCGGGTGTACGAGGCGCTCTTGGAGCAGGGCCGCTCCCCTGAGGACGCCCGGGGAGTACTCGGCTCCATGCCTCCCTTCGACGAGCAACAAGGCTTCTGGAACTCCTGACCCACCTGGTAGCCCCACTCCCAACCGACCCGGCCGCTGGAGGTCGCTGTGAGCACCACCCCCGAAGACAGTCTCGAGAAGGCCGAACAGACCGCGTTGCTGCTCCTGCCGGGTGACCGCCAGGCAACGCCGGCCGAGGTGGACTTCGCCGTGAACACCGCGGTCAGCATCCTTGCTGCCCAGGGGATCACCGTGGAGCGGGACCAGGTGCGAAAGGTGCTCGAGGCCCGAGCTTCCGTGTTCCAGGCTGATTCCTCCGCCATGACGAACGACGAGGGCCACGTGGCCTGGCTCGCGGACGCGAAGGCAGACCGGGAGTGGGACTTCTGGGACCGCTACCGGCGCTACCTCCTGAGTGTGTCCAAGCTCCCGACGCAGGTCGTGCGCCGCCTTGACCAGAGCACCGACGACGTTCTCGGTGAGCTGGAAGACCCTCAGCGAGAAGGCATCTGGCGCAGGACCGGGCTCGTGATCGGACAGGTACAGTCCGGTAAGACGGGGCAGTTCATCGGGCTCGCCGCGAAGGCAGCCGACGCTGGCTACCGGCTCATCGTGGTGTTCGCAGGGATCCACAACGACCTGCGCAGCCAGACCCAGCTCCGTATCGACGAGGGACTTCTCGGGTTCGACACCCAGTACCAGTTCCGCTCGGACGACGACGCGCATCGTCATATCGGTGTTGGCGCTATGTCGCATCACGGCAAGCGGCTGAAGGCCGCGTCGCTCACCACCAGTCACGAGAAGGGGGACTTCGCCCGGAAGACGGCGGTCTCCGCGAACGTGCCGGTGGGCAGTGTCCCAGTGGTCCTCGTGGTCAAAAAGAACCGTCGGATCATCGACAACCTGCGCGACTGGGTCATCGACAACCACGGCGTGGAGGACCCGAAGACCGGCCGGATGGTCGTTCCCGACCTTCCCTTGTTCGTGATCGACGACGAAGCCGACAACGCCGGGGTGAACACTTCCAAGGACCCGGACACCAACCCGTCGGCGATCAACAAGGCCATCAGGCGGCTGGTCAACAGCTTCACAAAGGCGTCCTACGTCGGCTACACCGCGACTCCCTTCGCGAATATCTACATCAACCCCGACACAGACGATGCCGAACTGGGCCCCGACCTCTTCCCGGAGAGTTTCATCCGTACCCTGCGGGCGCCGTCAAACTACCTCGGTCCCGAGCGTCTCTTCGGTCTGCAGACCGACGGCGACGAGGAGGACATCGAGCCCCTGCCGCTAATAAGGCACATCAAGGACACGGACCTCTGGGTGCCGGACAAGCACAAGTCCCACCTCCAGGTTCCCGACTTCCTTCCGGAGTCGCTCCAGCGCGCCATCCGGTCCTTCGTCCTGACCTGTGCGGCACGCCGAGCGCGCGGGCAGGTCGCAGTGCACAACTCCATGTTGGTGCACGTGACTCGCTTCACCGCTGTGCAACAGCAGGTCCGCGACCAGATCGACGCCCATGTACGCCTGCTCTTCGACGTTCTCCAGGACCGGTTCAGCAGCCAACGTGAAGAACTCGAGGAAGAGCTGCGGCAGCTCTGGGAGGAGGACTTCGTCCCCTGCACCGAGGACATGACCGGTGACAGGCTCGACTGGGAGGAAGTCGAAGCTCATCTCCACGCCGCCCTCGCGAAGATCACCGTCATGGCCGTCAACGGTGCGGCGAAGGACGCTCTCCAGTACTACGAGCGCCGGGAGACCGGCTTGTCAGTCATCGCCGTAGGCGGCGAGAAGCTCTCCCGCGGTCTGACCCTCGAAGGGCTGTCGGTCAGCTACTACCTGCGTGCCTCCAAGACGTACGACACCTTGTTGCAGATGGGACGTTGGTTCGGCTACCGCCCTCGCTACGAAGACCTGTGTCGGCTGTACACGACACGTACGCTGCAGCGCCAGTACGCGGAGATCACTGCCGCCACAGACGAACTCCGGCGAGACGTCGAGGAGATGTCCGCGGTTGGACTCACCCCCCGCGAGTACGGTCTCAAGGTCAGAACCTCGTCGCTAGGCCTCGGCATCACGGCGTCCAACAAGATGAGGCAGGGCACACGTGTCCGCCTCAGTTACTCCGGTGAGCTTCCCGAGACGACCATCTTCGACCTCTCGGAGAAGGTGGTCCGTAGCAACCACGAGCTGCTGGAGTCGTTTGTCGCACGCCTCGATGCGCACTCCGCCAGGGACGTGGACGAGCGGAGCGGGACCATTGTCTGGAGCGGCGTCGCATCCTCCGACGTCACCGAAGGTTTCCTCGACTCCTACCTCACCGACCGACAGGCCCAGCGGGTGCGGCCGGCATTCATCGCGGAGTACGTACGCCAGTGCGCCAAACAGGGTGAGCTGGGCAACTGGACGATCCGTCTGGCGAGCCGGCTGCCCGAGGGAGCTCCGGCCGAGATCGCAGGCCATTCCGTCGGCCTCATCACGCGCAGCCACTCCAGGTCCTCGGACGTCGTTTCCGGCCGCTACACGATCAAGCGTGTGCTCAGCCCTGCCGACGAGCTCCGCGACCTGACCCCGGAACAGCTCAAGCGTGCCCTGGAAGCCACGCAGGAAGCCGCGAAGGGGAAGCTCAACAGGAAGGGGGAACCGCTCGATCCGGACACCCCCCGCGGTCGGCCTTTGCGTCACCAGCGCCGCCCTGACCAGCCGTTGCTTCTGCTCTATCCCCTCAGCCCTGCCGAGGTGGCCAAGTCGTCGGGAAACCCCGAGCCGGTCGCTCCGCTGGTCGGGTTCGCAATCAGCTTCCCGTTCTCTCGCCACCAGTTGAAGACTGAGTACGTGGTGAACGACATCTGGTTCAAGCAGGACATGGAGTTCGACGACTTCGAGGACGAAGAGTGATCGACGAGAGTGTGTGGCAGGAGCTGGAAGCTCACCAGCAGACCCCGGGTAGGTCCACTCGGCGCCTCTACCCCGACTCCCCACACGACATCCAGGTGTCGGTGACGCACCCCGCCCTCCGGCGGATGCTGCTGCTCGGCACTGACGCCAGGACCGCTGACACCGTACGTCAGGAGATCCAACAGCTGTCGGCCACGCGTGGCCTCCAGCTGAACCTGTCGTCGGTGTCCGGCAACCAGTACGAGCTCCAGGTCATGCTCACCGACGACGAACTCACGGAGGTGTTCACCCCGCTCGTCTCCGACATCGCAGAGGTGGTGCGAGACTCACCGACCACCGAGACGGCGGCGGAGGCTGCGGTTCGTCGCTACGTCGGGTGGCAGCAGCTGCTGCGCTCTGTGTCGCGCGAGGGCCTGTCCCGACAGGCTCGGTGCGGCCTCTTCGGCGAACTCCACTTTCTCCTCGAGTACGTGCTGCCGGCTGTTGACCAGCACACAGCTATCAGCTCTTGGACTGGACCTCGGCAGACGAACCAGGACTTCCAGCTGCCTGGCGCTGCGGTCGAGGTGAAGTCGACGACGGTCCGCTCTCCCCGGACGGTGCAGATCGCGAGCGAGCGGCAGCTGGACACGGCCGACTCGACGCCCCTCGCACTGGCCCATGTCGTCCTCGACGACCGGCAGCGGGGGCTCGGCACGAGCCTGAACGGCCTGGTGGACGAGATACGGGCCCGTCTGACCTCACCGTCCGCCTCACAGCGCTTCGAGAGCCTGCTGGTACAGGCTGGCTATCTGCCGAACCAACGGGACCTCTACGACCACGATCGCTACACCCTGCGTCGCAGCGAGTTCTGGACGGTCGGGGAGGGTTTCCCCCGGATCGTCGAGGCCGCGCTGCCGCCCGGGATCGGCAACTGCACTTACACCATTGACGTGTCGGCCCTGGCCACCCACAGCGTGACCGCCGAGACACTGGTCGACCTGATCCGAGGAACCCATGGCTGAGCACGACGTCCACGAGTACTCCCGCGCGCTGGTCACCGACATCCAGGCGCTGGCGGACGCCGAGGGCGGCTCGATTCCGAACACGTTCACCCAGCACGTACTCGAGATCCTTGAGGAAGCCGGTGTCGTCACCGACGCAGCACTCGCCTACCACTCCTCTCGGGGACTGGAGATCTACGGCTACGGCATGCCTGAGGACGGCTCCAGCCTCGACCTCTACACGACGGACTTCAACCTGACGCCGTCGAGCAGCAAGCTGACCAAGGCCGAGTCCGACAGACTCTTCCGCAGGCTGTTCGCGTTCCTGGGAAAGCACGGGTCAATCCGCCCCAACCAGGAGGACAACACCGACGTGCACGACATGTGCATCGGTGTGGAGAAGGCGTTGTCGAGCGTTCCGAAGATCCGCCTCTTCCTCCTCAGTAACCGGGTCAGTACGACGAGCGCCCCGGAGCCCTCGGAGTTCGAGGGGATCCCTGTCACCTACGAGCTCTGGGATCTCGCGCGGCTCCACAGGCACGAGACATCCGGGAGCATCGGCGAGCCCATCAAGGTGGCTTTCGAGCGTCCCCTTCCCTGCCTGGCAGCTCACAGCGACGAGCCGAACTACTCGGTCGTCTTGGCCGTGATTCCCGGTCGGCAGCTGGCCGAGCTGTACAAGGAGCACAGGACCCGTCTGCTCGAACTCAACGTCCGGTCCTTCCTGCAGACCCGCGGCACTGTAAACAAGGGCATCCGCGACACCCTGCTGAAAGCCCCTGGCCAGTTCCTCGCCTACAACAACGGTGTGACCGCCACCGCCTCGGACGTGGACTTCGAGACCGACGAGGCCGGCCGTCCCATCGCCATCAGGAGCATGACCGGCCTCCAAATCGTCAATGGCGGCCAGACCACCGCCTCGCTGCATCACGTCCTGACCCGTGACAAGCGGGACTTGGATGGGGTCCACGTGCAGATGAAGCTCACGATCGTCGATCCCGCCCACCTTTCCGAGATCGTTCCGAGGATCTCCCAGTACTCCAACACCCAGAACAAGGTGACGTTGGTCGACTTCAGCTCGAACCACGAGTTCCACGTCGCCTTCGAACGTGTCTCCCGCAGCCTGTGGGCCCCCGCAACCGACGGCAGCGGCCAGGAGACGCGATGGTTCTACGAGCGGGCACGGGGCCAGTACACCGACAAGTCCGCCGAGTACGAGACGCGCGCCGCCCAGCGCAAGTTCAAGCTGATCACGCCGACGCGACAGAGATTCAGCAAGTCCGACCTGGCCACCTTCGTGCACTCCTGGGAACAGCTCCCGCACTGGGTGAGTCGCGGCGCCCAGAAGAACTTCGCCCACTTCATGGAGCGGATCGAGAAGTCCGATCCCGTTGTGGACGTGCAGTATTGCAAGCGCGCCATCGCCACCTCCCTCCTTTTCCAGGCTGCCGACCGGATCGCCCGTGCACACTCGGCTGGTAGCCACAAACGGCTGATCACGACCTACACGGTCGCCCGGCTCTCGCTTGAGGCCAAGAAGCGGATCGACCTCGACAGGATCTGGAACGAACAGGGCACTACAGACGCCCTGAACAGCGCCCTCGATGAACTCTGTCCCTTGATCATGGAAACGGTGATCTCCGGCGACCGGCACGTGTCGGAATGGGCGAAGAAGCCCGACTGCTGGGACGAGGTGTCGCGCATCCCGTGGACGCTCCCCGCCACGCTTGCCACTGAGCTCACGGCTGATCCCTTCGAGATCGCCTCGCCCGAGAGCACCGAGTCGGACGAGGCAGAAGCCGCCGTCGACGACATCCCCAGCGAGGAGTGGCAGGCTCTCGCGGATTGGGCCCGCGAGGGCCGGGTCCTGCGCTCCGTGGACAGGCAGCTTGCTGACCGCGTCGCGCAGCGTCTATCCCAGGGGCGACGGGTCGTCGGGGCCCAGGCCAGGCAGGCGATAGAGGTCTACGAAGATGCCCTGCGGCAGGGGTTCCACCCTGTTCCAGCCGACCTTGACCACGAGACGGCGTGAGCGGCGGCAGTCCCGGAACAGTTGGGGCTGCCGCTGCAGGGTTTCCTCGCCCAGCAGTCGTCTGGAAGTCAAGGCTGACGCCGAGCGAGCCACCCGCACATCGCCGACGCCACACGCCTCAGCGCCCTGTTCTGACGGGGGAAGGACCTGTCAGTCTGCGGTTAGCACCGTATCGAAGGTGGCTGCGGCTCCCTCGTTCTCCTGTGGACGGGTTGGGCAGTAGTCACTCAGCGGGCAGCTTCCACAAACGGGCTGCTTGTCCCGGCACAGGTTCTCGCCGACGAACCTGATGGCGGCCATGCGCACGGGTGCATCACGGCCGGCACCGAGAAGCTTTATGAGGTTAAGCCGCCCCTCGGTCAGTCGGTTGGTCAGGTGTGATTGGTTCTGCTGCAACCTCGCAGCCACCCGCAACGCACCCTGGTTGACCAGCATGATGTCGTCGCCGGCCAGCAGCCTGAACATCGCGAGCTCAGCTGGCTTGAGCCCCATCATCTTGCTGTGATCAAGGATCGAATCCGCGTCTACCCAGACCTCGGGCTTGTCGACAACCGGACCGAGTCGGTCTTCCAAACGCTGGCGGGCTGCTGCTGTCGGTGCCGCGTTCACGAGGGCAAGGTAAACGTCCCGTGTCAGTTCCTTGTGTCCAGCAACACCGTTCATCACGTTGGCGAGCTGACTCGGATGCAGCTTGCCTCCCGAGAGCACCGCCATGACGAGAGCCCCGAGCGGCTTCATCTTCCGGCCGTTGGGGAACTGGTACCACTGCTTACCAGCGCGCTGCTCCTTGGCCCAGCGAGTCAGCTCCTCACGTACCTTCGGCCACTTGTCCGTGGCCTCGTGTCCGACGGGTGCATCTTGCGGCAGGAGAACCCGGGCTGCAGCTTCACCCAACAGCGGGGGAACCGCGTTGCCAATCTGCCGGAAGGCGTCGCTTCGCGTGCCTGCGAACCGAAAGCGGTCCGGGAAGGTCTGGATCCTCGCAGCTTCACGTACGGTCAGCGTTCGCGGCTCTTCAGGATGGATGTACCAGTAACCATCCTTGGCAATGTGCGCAGTGATTGTACGGCTCAACTCGTTCCAGTCGAGCTTCTTGTACTTGTCCGTGAACTGCTCCGCGTCGTACCTCTGGAATTCCTTCTCGTCGTCTCCCAGCTTCTCCTCCAGCTCGGAGTAGAGGGTCTTGGAATCCATGATGGTGAAGATCTTGAAGTCGTCGGCGCGAACCCGCCGCGTCATGTGGTCATGGATTACACCCTTATCCGCCTTCTTGCGCATCTCCTTGGCGAATGGCGAAGGTTTCGGCTCCTGCTTCTCGTCGTAGTCGAGAAGTCGGGAGCCCACCGGGTCCAAAGGCTTCGGGTTGATCGCAGGAAGGTCACCAATGGCATCCCGAAGGGTGGTCTGCTTCTTCGGCTTATCCCACGTGAAGCCGCCACCGTCTCTCCGCGCGAGCAGGATCAGGCGCTTCCTGTGCTGCGGCACGCGATAGTTCCACGCATCGACGAGACGAACCTGGGTCGCATACCCAAGGCTCTCCAGCTTTGCCTCGATGATGCGGATCACACTGAAATCGTCGCCGAGGCCCATATCGGGGACGTTCTCCATGAGGACGGTACGAGGAAGGAGCTGCTCCACCACGTCGACATAGGCGCGCCACAGTTCCTTGCGGAGATCGTGCGGGTCGCGGTTGTGGTTGTCGACCAAGTGTCGAATCTTGCTACGCCCGGCACGACTAAAGGGCTGACAGGGAGGGCCTCCTGCCACGATGTCGATCTCGGCTCCGGAGTCAAGAATTCGCTGGACGAACGCGCCTCGCTGTCCGTCGTCCCCGAGGTCGACACAAAGGCTCATCCCGGGGAAATTCGCCGCATGAGTCTCGCGTGCCCGCTCGTCGAAATCCACGGCCGCAGCGGTGGTCCATCCGGCTCGTTCAAGGCCGAGGCTCAGACCGCCGGCGCCCGAGAAAAGGTCAACGGCGAGACGCTTGCCTTTCCCGTAACCAGACCGGACCCATTCCTCGAACTTTTCCGGCTCACAGTGGTACTTGTGCTTGTCCAGCTTGAGGTAGTCGCTCCGCTCCAGGGGCACGCCGTACGTATTCTTCGCCCCCTTCTCCTTCGCCACGACCCAATCCTCCGTACTTGCCGACCTGAACGAGCTCCAGGAGATCACGCACGAGGCTGCGGAGGCAAGGCTTCCGGTTGGTCCGCGCCCCCCGTAAAGCCCCGACTGCCACGCAGGTGGCCTGCCCGGCGAACGCCAACGCCCACTCATCGTGCGAAGGTGGTCGCTTAAAGTAGCGCTCTCCTCATGAGACACCCCATGTTAAAGGACCCCTCTAGGCCTCTCCCCACGACTGTCTTGTTTCGCGGCGGCGCATCCGCGAACGTCACCTGCCTCAACGAAACCCTGCACCAGAAGACACGTTCGATCACAGGGCTGCGCCTCCCTTCATAGGCGCCGTAACCACCGCGTCTGCTGGCCCACCGCACGTACTGGCATCTGAAGCTTGATCTGAGCTGCGTCGGGGACCTCAGACGGCAGAGTCGCCGAGTGCTGTGACCCACGGCAGGCGAGCTGGCGCATGCCTCCGTAGGACCCGATCCGCCGGCACAAACTCGTGGACGAGCTCGAAGGCGCGAGCGCTCCGCAGCCGGTAGCAGTCGCCAGCAAGGATTGCTGCGAAGGCAAGCAACTTGCGTCGGGCTGGGCCCTCAAGCAGCTGAGCTGCCGCCTTGGCGCCGTCGCTGATCAGCTTCGTGGTGCTGATCAACTCCTCCTTGGCGGCTGAATCGCCTTGTGCAAGGGCAGGCAACAAGCGGTCTCGTTCTCCGACCACATGGGCAGCGGCCAAACAGAGAACCGTTGAAGCTGCCGCCTCGGCGGGTTCTCCGGCATTGGTCATGGCATTCGCCAGTAGAGGGAGAACGGCGAAAGGGAAGGGGTCGGCGAGCTCCCAGAGGGGTGCCGCAACTTGGAGTCCGGCATGTGTTCCCCTACGGTCCACGCACAGAGGAGGCCGGCCGGGAGAGGTCTGACGTAGTTCCCAGCGCTCGACGCTGGGGTCCGCCAAGGCGGCCCTGAGGAGCGCCCGGCACGCCTCGCTCAGAGTCTCAATGGAGATGTCAGGCACGTCCAACCGTACGAGGCTGCCGTAGCGTCGGATGTCCAGCACCGGGTATCTGGCTTCTCCGGCTGCCTGAAGTACGGAGAGGTCTCGGCTGACGTAGTTCGGATGTCCGGAGCCCCAGGTGATCAGCGCTGCGTTCTGCGCGTAAGCCAAGGCAACTCCGTGCTCGAACCCGTGGCAGATGGCACGAGCGCGGATCGCTGCGTCCAGTACCTGATCCAGATCCGTGGGTTGTCCGCCCAGGAGGAGCGTGCTGTTGACGGGGTCCCAGCGGAAGTCCTCGTGTGCGTTCGCGTTGCGCCACTCAGTACGGATCGTCGAAGCCAGAAACTTGCACAGCGGTTCACCGTCTTCAACTGCCAGCAGGTCCCGTACGGTCGAGAGCGAGGCGCCTTGCGGAATCGCCCTGCCCAGCAGTTCCATGACCACAGCTGCCGTGCGCTTAACGTCACCTTCCAGCACGGCCCTGTGCAGGTCCATGGCCGCACGCGCCTTTTCCTCTTGGTGTTCCTCGCGGTTGTAGGCGTCGCGGTAGGCGACCTGCCCGCGATGGGAGGACAGCATCTCCGGCTCACGATCGACGTGTCGTGCAATCACCGAACACGTCAGTTCCGGTTCGGCCTTCAGATGGGACGTCACTAGATCACGCGCCATGAATGCGGCGCGATGCGCCAGCAAGGGGCGATCGGACAGCGCGAGGGCGGCAAGGTGATGGAGCAGTTTCACCGTCAGCGGTAGCGAGTCATCGACCAGGTGCCTCATGCTCCGTCGCAGCCGACGATCGAGTGCCCTTGGCGCCTTCGCCCAAGCGGCCAGCAAGCGGGCCCGTGACGCCACACCCGATCCGGGACGCAGTTGCTCGGCCGGCATCCCGAGCGTTCGCTGATAGACGTCCTCGTCGGGAAGGCTGGCGTGATCAGCCTTGGAGGAAGCCTCCAGAGTTCGTCCAGTTACTTGGGCCGCGAGAGCATGCCTCCGTACCTCAGACCAAGCGAAACCTGCCCATCCCTGTTCCAGGCAGGCGAACAGCGCTCGCGCCTCGCCCCGATTCGCATTCGCCAGGTCAGTCGCTAACCGCTGCTCCGCCGTAGTTGTGCGGGACGGGCTGAAGCGGGAGACCTCTTCCGCGACAGTGCCAAGGGCGACCACCGAAGCGCGGAGACGCCGCAACAGCTCCGGAAGCTCCTTCCCTACGATCCGGCCGGAAGCGGTCCGCAGTCGCAGGATCTGCGCGACCGTCTCGTCGGTCTCCCGCTGAAGCCCGGGTAGGTCGGCGTCCCTCAACACTGACTTCCATTGCGCGCGGGTCACCGGAACAAAGGCCACGTCCTGCTGCCCCGTGATGTGTGCAGGAGGCGCGGAGAGATTCAACTTTCGGATCACCGCTGGCGCTGCGGAACAGGACTCTCGTTCGACTGTGCCCAGTTGTTCGGGCAGGGGTGTGTCCACCAGTACAGGATGGCACCGGCGCCTTGCCCGAGCGTGTTGTTTTCCTCGCTCCTATCGCTGCCTGCGTACGCGACGATGCTGATGTGGAGTGTGCCATTGGTGTTGTACAGGTACACGGTCTGCGTGAGCGGACGGGATGACGCGTGGTGGATCGGGCGGTAGGCGAGCGTCGGACAGCACCTTGCCGACCAGGGGAACAGGATTGTGTGGTAGCGCCCGGCAGTAGCTGGGATGATCTTGTGGGGCCTCCGGATGCATTGTGATGCAGATATTCAGCGCCCTCGTCTCTTGCAGGCAGCTGACCGTGGCAGCGAAGGTTGGTCCTGAGAGCGAACACGGCTATCGGCCTGCTTGACGAGGCGGCAGCGCGGCGGGGGAGTCCTGGTGAGCGGCGACGTACGGCTAGTTCAAACGGCGGTGATCGGCAGCCCGGGTTCGGATGTCCCGGTGATGTTGCCCCTTGACGCGGACGATTTGCTGACTTGGCGGCGTCGGCATCCGAAGTACACCTACTGGTGTGGCATAGACCTCGGGGGATGCGGCAACCGGCTCTCCGACCGGTTGTACCGCGACAAGGTCTGTCACTTTGCCCACGGGCGGAATACATCGTGTCATCGGACCGCGAACGGCGTGAGCAGCGCTGACCATCTGTTCGTCAAGCAGGACCTGACACGCTGGGCGCAACGTGGCGCGGTACGCGCCCAGACCCGGCTGCGGAACCTAGGAACCGGCCCGGGAGACGCGGTCGAGTTCACCGTACGGGGTGCCGGTCGCCGACTGCGTTTCCAGTTCAGTCGCCTCGAGTACAGCGCGTGGAAGCAGGCGCAGGCGGAGCAGCAGGATGCTGGCGTGGGAATGGACTGGATCTTTGGGCTGCGCGCGGCACACCCAGGGATTGTGGAGGAGCTGTACGGCGAGCTCGGCCACCTGCTCAGGTTCCACTGTTACACCGACGGTGCGGCCAGGCGCCTGAGGATCGGGGCGGAGATGCCCGGTCGCAGCATCGATTGGGTGCACCTCGAATCCTGCCAAATGTCGGCGGACGGGCTCCGAATTCCAGGTGTGAGACCGCAGCCGAGGCCCCACGTATACCGCCGACAGCAGGAAGCCACTGCCGCCGAGACGTCGCCGCAGGCGCCGCGCTCCCGCGAGCAGACCGTGGAAGCACTGCGAGAAGCACTGGAGACATGTGCACGTCTGCGTACGCGTCCTACCTGGCAGACGTTGTGCCGCGCAGCGGCCCTGGACACGTCGCTCCTAACGGTTCGCGACTGTGTGGCTCTTCTGATCAGCGTGGAAGAGTCCGCACTTCGGGAGAACCGTCCCGTTCTGTCAGCGTTGGTGCGCGCGCACGACGGCGGGCCGCTGCCGCACCTAGGTGAGATTGCTAAGGCCATCGGACTGGGCAAACCGGCATCTGAGTGGGTACTCAAGCGCTGGGCCCAGCGAGAGGTCGACCGTGCCTACGCAGTCCACGGAACCCCTCCGCGGAAGCCCCCAGAGCGTCTGCCCTTGGATGGAACCGTACTGTCGGCTGCCGTGCTTGAGCCGCTGCGCACCATCGTCCACGTGGCTGCAGGGCCGGTCCATCGGGAGTCACTTCCGGGCATCGCGCCGAAGAAGCCGAGCAAATCACGGTCGGCGCAGCTCCTCGTCGAGCACCTTGTGATCTCCCTCCGAGCAGCTCGCAAGGAGGGTCACCGGCAGCGGGCCACAAGGCTATTGGTCCAAGTGCCGGCGGGGCTCTCCCAGGCGGCAAACGGCAAAGAGAAGAAGCGGCTCCAGGCTGAGGCTGCACAGACGAGGCAATGGCTGGAGCACGCGAATAGGCGAAGGGGAACAGCCCTGAAGGCGTCCCGGAGGACGTAGGTGGACCTGTCGATCAGGAGGCTGGATTCCACGGCGATTGTCGGAGAAGTCCGGGCTCAGAGGCTTCTGGGAGACCGCGGGAGAACGCCGTCGGCGGCGCGATCGCAGGACGCATCGTCGCGTTCCCATAGGGCTTGTTGAAAGGTGAAGGTGAGTTGACGCTCTGCACTTGTGGTCAGCAGATCGAAGCGAATGACGCTTTTTGTCGTGGATGCGGCATACGCACCTCTATGGTCGGTTCACTGTGTAGAACCCTCAGTCGCCGCGCCGAATTGACGTTTCAGGCATTGGCTGCCGAACACCGGAAAGGCTGGCCGTCGAGCGAGGTAACGCATACCGAGGAGAACCTGCGGGCCATCGACCAGACTCACGGGGACCGGGTAGCGATCCGGCCGTTCACGAGTGACGAGGAACGCCTGAACGGTGCGGACTGGGAGTGGTGGTTTCACTCTGGCGAGACGGGATTCGGCATGCGTATCCAAGCGAAGCGTGCCAACCGGAACGGTGGCTACGACCTGAGGTACCGACCAGATGGCGAAAAGTACCAGAATGATCTTCTGATTGAGGATGCTGTGGCGGCAGGCTGCCTTCCCGCCTATGTCTTCTACAACCACCTCAACTGGCTGCAGCTCCGACATGGAAAGCCGTGGGTCGGCTGTGAACATGGCCCCTTCGTTGAGGGGCAGTTGGGCTGCACCATAGCGTCAGCCCTGGTTGTCAAGCGGACCTTGCTCGGCGCGCGTGCGAGTTCGCGTTATGTGAAGGATCGCAGTCGCCCTTGGAACCGCATTCTGTGCGACGGCAGCGCGTCGGAGGTGCCGAGCCTGGACACTTCCTTCATGCGGGTGCAGCTCCTGCATCGGGCAGCTCTTGCGGAGCTTGAGGAGGATCCGGGGCGCGCGGGCACCTCTACATCAGTAGCCAGACTTCCGACCTGGTCGGCTTTGCCGACGGAGCCGGGCCCAGAGGGTCGCCGTCAGCGCATCAGTAAGGACGATCTTAGGCGAGACGACGGTGAGATGAGCACGCCTGATGCTGCAAGGCCCAGCCCGGCGGAACGTGCTTTGAACCGACAGCTGAGAGAAATGGCGGAGCGCCCGATGAGTAGGCTTCCGAGACGTGTGCGGGCCATGGTTCGTGGTGCCGAGGTGCCAGCGCCTGACGTTCGGGCCGCAGGAGCCGTTCTGGTGAATCTTGGCCCTGTCGGGGAGCGAGACCCACGCATGTGAACCAAGAAGCCCGAACCTCGACTCTCCTGGCGGGAGCGCAGCGAGCGGCCGGAGTCCGTCCCCTGGCGGCAGTGAAGGGGCCGGCGTGCGTGAGCGCTGCGTGAGCGGACGGGGTGGCACGGGGTGGATTCGGCGGCACGTGGCTGCCGGGCCGCACCTTACTGACCTGGGGAAACAGGATTCAGTGGCACGGCCCGGCACCAGTCGGGATGATCTTGTGGGGCCTCGTAATGCGTAGGTCTCGGGTTCGAATCCCGAAGGCGGCTCTGTAGAAGCCCCAGGACTCACTCGCCGTGACCTGGGGCTTTTGCTATTCCCGGGAACGGGGCTCCCGCTTGGCGAGGTGCGCGAGCCAGGCCCAGCGGACGAGTCCGCCGACGGCGGCGGCGGCGATGATGGCGCCCCAGTCGATGACGTGGGGCAGGCCGGGAAAGAACGCGAAGAATCCGAAGGCCGCGGCGACACCGACGAGGAACGCGACGATGCCGGCGCGGCGGTGTTCGGCTTCCCGGGCGGGGTCTTCCCGGGGCGGGTCTTCGGGGGTGGGCTGGGGGCTCATGTGCGGCTCACTTCGTGATGTGGTGGCACTGGCTGACCCGGCGCACGCCGTTGATGTTGAGGTGGGCGCATGCCTTGCCGTAGCGGGGGAGCTTCTGGGGTGCGTTGTCGCGCATCGGGTTGATCTTGCACTCGGTGTGGGTCTTGCCGCGGGAGGTGCGGTAGGTCTTGTTGTCGGTGTCCGCGTAGGTGAAGTCGATGCGCCAGTTGCAGAAGCCGGCGTTGAGGGCTCCGACGAAGCCGCAGTCGACGCCGGCGTTCTGGTAGGTGATGTTCTTGCCGTCGCCGCGGATGATGTGGGTGAACATGCAGCCCGTGGGGACCTTCATCGTGACGCCTCCGACTTGGTAGTCGAAGGTGGCCACGGGCGTCGAGCCGATGGCGCCGGCGTGCGCCTCGGCCGGGGGTAAGGCGACCAGCGCAGCCGTTGCTGCGATGCCGGCGAGGGTGCGGGATGGGGAGGGTCGGTTCATCTGTGTTCCGTTCTGGTGGAGTGGCTGCGCAGAACGGAACTACCTTGTCGGTCCTGGGGTTCTGGCCCGAAAGGCAGACCACCGCGAAGAGTGATCAACAGATTGGCTTGCTGACCGACCGTTACCTTGGTTGTGAAGGCGTAGGCCATGGGGTCGACTGCATGAAGGTGTCCCAGCCGTGGAGTCCGACGCGGCCGCCCAGGCCCTTGCGGGTGCCCCAGAACCTGTCGACGAAGAAGCCCTTGGTGAATTCCCGGGCATGCTCCCAGATCTGCCAGGCGGGGATCGACTCGTCGACCGCGTCGCCCTACGGCAGGTACCTGACCTGCTTCATGGCCTCGGCGTCGTAGCCGTAGGTGCCCGCGTCGTGAGAGCCATCGTCCTTTGTGAGCCGCTTGCCACCGACCAGGGCGACGATCTTGGTGCGTCGATCAGATCGAGCGCGTCACGTGGTGAACTCGCCGACCCATGAGCGCTTGATCAGGTGCTTGGGCAAGTAGTCGGACTCGACTCCGATCGTCATGTCCGCGTCGTACGCCAGGCATGCGAGGGCGAGGGGGGCCAGGGCGACGAGGCCGTCGCTGCTCAGGGAGCGGGCCTCGTTGGCGGTCCAGTACTCCTGGTGCCAGGTCAGGGCCTGGACGAGGGAATCGGTGAAGGCCTGGTCCTCGCGGCGCAGGTAGAGCTGGAACAGCTTGAGCGGCGGGTAGAGGATCTTCAGCATCAGGTCGGTGTCGGCGATCCGGGTCTGCTCGGGGGCGGTGCCCTGGACCGCGGTGAGAAGGGTGTTCCAGGTTTCCTGGCGGCCGAACCAGAAGTTCTGGAGCGTCTCGATCCAGGCGTAGACGTACTCATCGAAGTCCGCGCCGGACGCCCGCAGGAACTCCACCGGCACCTGGGCGAGCTGCTTCAGCCGGTCGTTCTCGCGGCAGATCAGCGCCAGGTAGAAGGCGGTGAGCAGTTCCCGGCGTGCAGGTAGTCCTGCGGACCGGTGGTGGGGAGCCTGCGCACCTCGTCCAGGGTCCCGACCCGCAGCGGGACCGGGTCCTCCTGTGCGGTACCCGCGGCGAAGAGGGCGGAGCCCACCTGTATCGCCAGGACCCATGACTCCCAGGTCTCGAGCTTGTCCGACGTGGGGTCCTGGAGACGGCGCCACTTCGCGGCGGAGAGTGTGTAGGTCAGTGCGTCGGAGTGGGCGTCCTCGGAGGTCTCCATCCCCTCGACGGTTTCCTGCGCGGCCGCGACGACCGGTGCCGTGGTCACGGCCGCGTTGTCCGGGTGGAACGCGTGGCGTGGGACGGCGGTGGTCATTGCGTGCCTTTACGTGGGTTGTGGCATCCGATGTGTGCAGCTGGCGGCTTGCGGGGTTACGCGTCGAATTCGCCGCGCCAGAGGAAGTCGAGGAGGGCTTCGGGGAGGTAGTCGGATTCGACCTCGACCGGGATGCCGTTGGCCTTCGCCAGGCAGGCGATCGCCAGCGGGGCGAGGGCCACGATCCCGAGGGTGTTCTCGGTGCGGTCCTCGTCGGCGGTCCAGTACTCCTTGTGCCAGCGGATGGCGTCGGCCAGGGCCTCGTTGAAGCCTGCGGGGTCGTTGCGGAGGTAGCGGTAGAGCATCATGATCGGCGGGTATTTGAGTTTGGTCATCGTCTCCGCGTCGAGGACGCGGGCGTGCTCGGGAGCGCTCAGGTCCACGGCGCGCACCAGGTGTGTGCGCAGGTCGTCGCGGCGGAGCCAGAAGCTCTGGAGGGTCTCCACCCAGGCGTAGGTGTACTCGTCCAGGGCGCCGCCGAAGTCGCGCAGCAGGGACACCGGGATCCGGGCCAGCATGTCGAGGCGGGCTGCTTCACGGCAGATGACCGCGAGGTAGAAGGCGTCGAGCCAGGTGTTCGCGTTGAGGTAGGTCTGCCGTCCGGTGGTGGCGAGGTGGCGCTCCTCCTGGCGGATCTTGCAGGTGACCGTTTCCTGGTCGGGATCTGCGGCGGCGAAGACGGCCGAGTGCACCTGCATGGCTAGCAGCCAGGACTCCCAGGTTTCCAGCATGCCGGCCGTGGGGTCCGCGACACAGCGGACGAGGGCGACGTTCAGCGACTCCATGACCACGTCCGACCTGGAGTTGTGCGAGGTCTCGATCCCCTCCAGCGAATAGGACAGCGACCCCTCCATGGAGGGAACCACCGCCGCCCACTCGTCCTTCTCATAGTCCTGGCGCGGCACGATCACGGACACTGTCTCCTTTGTCAGATCTTGAAGAATTCGAGGACGGCCCCAGCGTACTTAGAGCCGCCGTCCGTGGCCTTCACCATCGCGTACTCAAGGTTGCGACTGTCCAGGGCCGCCTTGAGTTCCGTGGCAAGCTCCTGGTTCGTCCACACCTTGCCGGATGCATCGGTCACTTTCAGCTTCGGCCGACGGTACATCTCGGCGATGATGGTCCGCAGGTACGGTTCGGTGCCCTGTTTCACCATGAAGCCTTCCGCCCCAGGACCGACGCCCTTGCGCCAGAGGAGGCCGGAAGAGGGCGCCTTGGCCTCGATGACCATCAGCTTGCCGTCAGGACGGCGGTACAGCTGGTCGAACATGTTGGCGCCGTTGGGTGTCTTCGGCAGCGGCTGCTCCACCGAGCCGGGGAATCTCTCCGGAACCACGTGCAGTCGCGCCGCGTCCTCGCCCAGGCGTTCCGAGAACGAGGTGTTGTTGGAGGTGTTCTCGCCCCACCGCGGGGTCATGCGATCGTCGAACGCCTTCTGCGCCTTCGTCAGCTTCTCCAGCGTGTCGGCGGTGGGCCCGGCCTTGTGCGCACGCTCGGCGTTGGCGAGTTCCACCGAGGCCTTGCGGTCCTTGGCGACGTCGTCGAGGTGATCGATCGCGGGAAGGTTCTTGTCGCGGCCCAGTTCCTCCTTGCCAAACCTGGTCTCGGAGCCGGCGGGCGGAAGACTGTTCTTGGAGATCCAGGCCCCGTCGCTGTCCTTCGCCAGGATGGGCAGCTCGACGTCGTCGATCTTGGTGTGGATGCTGTGACGGTGCCCGTCCGACCGGTAGTACTGGTTGAACCAGGACTTGTCGGAATCGTTCGCCTTCTGTATGAACTCGTCCTGCTTGGCCTTGACCTGCTCGGGTGTCAGCTGCTGACCGGAAGCGGGGGGCGTCGGCTGGCCGTCGTGACCGCCGCCCGCCCGGGCCGCGTCGTCACCGATACCCGGGATGTCGTCGAAGCCGCCGTGGCCGTGGCCGCCCAGCGGGTTGTGGGTGCCGCTTCCGCCGGGGCCGTCCGGGTGGGTGGCTCCGGAGCCCGGGCCGTCCGTGTGGGTGCCGGCCGTGGACGGGGTGTCCGGGTGGCCGGTCGGGGACGGGGTGTCGCCGCCGCGCGAGGGCTGGTTCAGGTCGTTGCGCGGCATGTTGTCCGGGGCGTGCCCGCCGGGGGTGTTGTCGAAGCCGCGCGGGCCGTGCGCGCCGTTGTCCAGCGCGTGGACCGGTTCGGAGATGTTGCTGCCTAGGTGGAAGCCGTCGTCGCCGCGGCCGCCGACGCTCGCCAGCACGCGGTCCGGGGCCTCGACCTTGATCGGGGGCTCGATCTTGGCCGGGGTGGCGTGCAGGGGGGCGTTCGTGTCCGGCTTTGTGGGGTCCGTGTCCGGGGTCTTTTCGATCGGGGCTTCGTCGATGTGCTGGTAGAGGCTGCCGTCTGCCTTGTAGTAGTTGCCGTCGCCGTCGAGGTACTTCGCCGGCCCGTCGAAGGGCAGCTTGACCGTGCCGGGCGGGAGGGTGGCGGTGCCCTCGGGGAGTTTGATGTTGCCGTCCGGGAGCCTGGCCGCGCCTTCGGGGATCGTCGCGCCGGAGGGGAGGTGGATCGCGCCGTCCGGCAGCTTGACCGCGCCGTCGGGGAGGGCTACCGCGCCGTCCAGGTTGATGTTCGGGACCTCGAGTTTGCCCATGCCCTTGAGACCGGCCATCACATCGCCGATCTTGGAGAAGCCCGCTCCGGCTCCCTTGAACATGTACGTCATCGGGTCGATCGCCCGGCCGGCCTTGCCCGCGAAGGACAGGGTCTTGGCGACCGCGCCGGCCTTGCCCGCGCCCGCGACCGCGCCGCCCGCGCCACCGGTGAAGACCGTGGTGAGGACGTTGAAGGTGACCGCGCCGGCGGCACGGGACGGGTTGGAGCCCCACTGGTCCCAGGCCAGCAGCGCCTTGCCGGTCTCCTTCATGGCGGTGCGCGAGTCGCGGAGCCAGGAGGGGAGCTTGTCGTCGGGGGCGGCGAGGAAGAGGGGGCCGGCGCCGGGTATGGACATGATCGCGAGGCCGGTGCCCAGTTTGGCCAGGCCGGTCCAGGACTGTTTGAAGACGTCCCAGCCCTGGAGTCCGACCAGGCCGCCGAGGCCCTTGAGGGTGCCCCAGACACCGTCGACGACGATGCCCTTGCCGAACTCCCAGGCGTGCTCCCACACCTGCCAGGCGGGGATGGACTCCTCGACCGCGTCGCCCCAGGGCAGGGACTTGGACTGCTTCATCGCCTCGGCGTCGTAGCCGTACATGTCCTTGGCGTTGGAGCCGTCGTTGACCTTCAGCGGCTTGCCCCCGACGAGGGCGACGATCTTCGCGTGGGCGGCCCGTTCCACTTCCTGGAACTCGGCCCACACCTCGGCGATCTTGTTGCGGCGATCGAGGTTCTCGTCGATCAGGTCGCCGTCCTCACGCCACTTCTCGTCCTTGTCCGTCTTTTCGCGGAAGGCCTGTGCCTCCGCCTTCAGGCTTTCCAGCTTCTTGATGACCGGAGCGGCATCGCGCGAGTACGTGCCCAGCGCGCCGGCGATCGTGCACATGTCGGAGCTGAGCTTCAGCCCGAGGTCGGAGACGGGCTTCGTGGTCGCGAACAGCTGGTCGGCTTCCGGGGCCTGGTAGAAGGCCTGGATGCCGCCGAAGCTCGTGTGGACGTCCGAGGTCTTCGTCGCGACCGCCGCACCGCCCGAGGAGATCAGCTTGACCTTCTCGTCGAGCGTCGCGAGGTTGCCCGTGAAGACCGGTATCTCGGCCGGGTCGACCGGCGCGTTCCCGCTCACTTGCTGCCTCCCGGCTTCTCACGCAGTACGTCGAGGTTGACGGCCTTGGCGGCGTCCTGGGCGGCCTTGGCCTGGTCCAGGTCGCCTTCCAGGTACTCGTTGGTCGCCTTCACCGCACCGAGGATGCACGCCTCGATCCGCTCCGCCATCGACTTGAACTCCGGCTTCCGCGCCGTCAGGTACTCACCCAAGGCGGCCGCCACCGGACCCATCGCCTTCTGGCTCAGCTGCGGCTGCCCCACCGGCACCGGACCGGCCAGCTTCGTCTCCGCCTGCGAACCCGGCACCGCCGTCCCCGCGGCCTGGGCCGCCTCCGACATCGCCGTCAGCAGCGCGTTCAACGCCGTCTCCAGCTCGCCGGCATTCGTACCGACCGTCTTCAACTGGCCCTGCACACCCTGCGGCTTGATGTCCCACGCCGTCATCAACCAACCCCCGTACTACCCACCGACCGACCCACACCAGCCGCTTGCTCAGCCGATGTTGTCGACCGCGGCCTTCGCCCGCTGAAGCGTCTGCCGCGCCGTCACGTCGTTCTTCTCCAACGTCGTGTTCAA